>JAYUPM010000221.1:0-1700 GCA_043760145.1 Spartobacteria bacterium | reverse complement strand
GATGATGTTCAGCGGATTCCGATACCCGAGCTTCAAGGGGATCAATTGGCGGACCACCCGCTCACCCCTGCGCTTCCTCGCCATTGTCCTGATCCTGATCATCACCTTCTTCAATTACGAGTGGATGCTCTTTGTCTTCTTCCTTTCCTATCTCCTTTACGGATTCCTTCGCCCTTTCCTCTCAAGGAAAATGAAACAGGAAATCGAAGATGAGTTCGATGAAGAAGATCACGAGGAGCCGGGGCAGGGACCGGGGGCCAGTGTTCAGTGAACAGTGAACAGTGAACAGTAATCAGTGATCAGTAATCAGTGATCAGTATCCAAGAATGCCTTCAGTCCTCTCTGCGTCTCTGCGTTAAAATTTCCCCTCTCCGCGTTTATTCCCCCTCTCTGCGTTATGAGTGATTTTGCCCAGAGCGGACTGATCTCAACCTTTCAACAACTCAACCCGGCCCATCTCCCAAAGCTCGAAGAAGAGCTCTGCGAGATGGTTCGCGAGCGGCCGGTTGCGTTGATCCTCCCATGTCACGGCTCGGATTTGGAACGCCCTGCCCTGCGCCATATCATTGAGGAACTCGGGCACGCCTCATTTTGTTCGGAGATAATTGTCAGCGTAAATGGCGTCGATGCGGCGGGTATTGCTCGTGTCACGGATCTCTTTGCCCCGCTCCCGCAACCAGTGCGGATTCTCTGGAACGATGCGCCCGACGCCCAGCCCCTTCTCGCCAGGTTCGAGCCGGGTAAAGGACTCAACGTCTGGACCGCGTTGGGGCTTCTCTCCATTGAACAACGCGTGGAGATCATCGCCATGCAGGATTGCGATGTGGCTTCATTCCAGCGCGGAACCCTGGCGCGCCTCTGTTACGCCTGCGCCCAGCCGCGACTCGGCTATTCCTTCGCCAAAATGTTCTATAGCCGCGCGACCGATCGGCTCTACGGCCGTGTAAGCCGTTTGTTCTTCGCCCCGCTCCTCTACGCAATCATGCGCCTTGCCGGACACCGTCCATTAATCGATTTCCTGCTCAGCTTCCGATACCCGCTTGCCGGGGAATGCGCGATGACCCTCGAAGTCGCGACCCAGTTGCCGATGCGCGGAGGATGGGCCTTGGAAACAGGATTACTTTGCCAACTCTTTCGTCATGTGGATCCGCGACAGGTTTGCCAGGTGGATGGCGGAAGCGGATACGATCACAAGCATCAATGCGCCATAAGCGCTCTGGCCGCGATGAGTGCCGAGATCGCATCCACGCTCCTGGCCGAGTTGGCCGCCGAAGGTCTCAACCTCGACACCGCGTGGAAGCAGGCGTTGCCTCCCGCGTATCGGCGGGAAGCCGCGCAAGCCCTTCGGCGTTCCGCACATCTTGCGCTCATCAACGGCCTCCCGTTTGACGAAGCCGGCGAACAACTCATCGTCGATACCTTTGCCGCCCAGCTGGAAACCCTCCAACCCTCGGCTTTTAGTCCGCTCCCCGCATGGGAGGAACTCTTCCGGGCCGAACCCGACTTCCTGCCGCAACTCAGAAATGCGCTGCTGGGTTTGTAGTTCCGCATTTATGCGGCAAGGGCGCCCGCAAACACTTCTTCATTTTTCATTCCGACTTTTGACTTCGCCTCCCCGGACCGGCTGAAGCCGGAACTACAAACCTGCGCTGGTGCTTACTTGGAGAGCCCCATTACAAAAGACGTGCGGGCTGGCCAGT
>JAYUPM010000220.1:0-4086 GCA_043760145.1 Spartobacteria bacterium | reverse complement strand
CGCCTCCACTTGATCCGTGCGATATCGGAGCCGTCGTTTGAATCAGTGGAATTCGGTCGTCAGGGGTGCGACTTATAATTCCTGCGGAAATCGACCATCCCAGACCCGCCGGATTGCCGACTGCGATGGCTGACGCCTTGTCGGCGTCTCGCTTCTAATTAATCTGCCACTCTTTGGGCACGCTTGGCGGTTTGGTGGTCCGGCGATTGTCGGGCTCCTCTTATTGCGGCCCTTTTTCATTCTTCAAAAATTATCCTTCATCCTTTCCTCTCTGGCAAAGGGCTGCCGGGCTGCGTAGGGTGCGCACTTTACAATGCGCAAACCATCAATCGTCACGGAGCCTTCGGAATTGCTTGCTTACCTGTTCGCGACGTTTGACTCGGTCAAAAAAAAGCAGGTCCGGACCTGGTTGAAAACGCAGGCGATCCTTGTCAATGGCCGGCCTGTCACGCAATTCAATCATCTGCTGGCGGCGGGCGATTCGGTGGCGGTCCGCTCCGATCCATTCGCCATCCCGAAACGGGAACTCGCTTCCGGAATAAAGATCCATTTCGAAGATCCCACGCTGATCGTGATTGATAAACCGGTGAACCTTTTGAGCATGGCCAGTGAATCGGAGCACGAGAGAACGGCCTACTTTCAGCTCACCGAATACGTGCAGCATAACAAGCCGCAGAGCCGGGATCGGGTCTGGCTGGTGCATCGTTTGGACCGGGAAACCTCCGGGCTCATGGTGTTTGCAAAGAGCGCGGAAGCCACGGCGATTTTACAGGCCGGATGGGACAAGGCGGAGAAGCGATATGAAGCTGTGGTTGAGGGCCGGATGCCCAGCGATGCGGGGGTGTTCGAATCACACTTGAATGAATCCAACCCGATGAAAGTTTTCATCGCCCAGCCCGGCGCCCAGACGCGGCAGGCAGTCACCCGTTACCGTGTTTTGGAACGGGACAAAGGGAGGACATTGGTTGAGCTCACATTGGAAACGGGGCGGCGTCATCAGATCCGAGTCCAGCTTGCCGAAGCGGGGTTTCCGATTGTCGGGGACAAAAAATACGGGGCGAAGTCCGATCCCGCCAAGCGCCTTGGATTGCACGCGTGTTCGCTCAGTTTTGTGCATCCAAAGAGAGGTGATCAAATGCGGTTTGACTCGCCGATGCCCAAGCAACTGGTGCGGCTCGTATAGCGCCCTCACGGATCACGCATCGGAACGAGGACGAGGACGAGGGGAAAGAAATGGATTACTTTGCCTCGGCAAACTCGCCCATGCGGCGGAATTTTTCGTATCGTTCGGCAAGGAGCTGATCCAGGGGAATCTGGCAGAGTTCATCGACGATCCGGGTAACGGCGCTGGTGAGGTTTTCAATGGCGGCGGCGTGATCCTGATGGGCGCCCCCGAGCGGTTCGGGAATGACTTCATCCACAATCTTGAGCTGGAGCAGATCCCGGGCGGTGAGCTTGAGGGCTTCGGCGGCTTCGGGCGCATGTTTGCGATGTTTCCAAAGGATCGCGGCGCAACCTTCCGGGCTGATCACGGAATAATAAGCGTTCTCGAGCATTAGAATCCGGTCGGCAACACCGATACCGAGGGCGCCGCCGGAGCCGCCTTCGCCGATCACCACGGAGACGATCGGGGTGCGAAGGACCATCATTTCGCGCAGATTCACGGCGATGGCTTCGGAGATGTGGCGTTCCTCGGCACCGATCCCCGGATAGGCGCCTGGCGTGTCTATCAACGAGACGAATGGAAGAGAGAACTTCTCCGCCAGCCGCATGAGCCGGAGCGCTTTGCGGTATCCCTCCGGATTCGCGCACCCGAAGTTGCGCTTGATGTTCTCCTTGAGCTCCCGCCCTTTCTGATGGCCAATCACCACGCATTTGTGAGTGCCGATGGTTGCCATGCCGCCGGGCATTGCGCGGTCCTCGGCGAAGAGCCGGTCCCCATGGAGCTCCACGAAATCCGTAAAGGAGAGTTGGATGTAATCGAGCGAATAAGGGCGGGCCGGATGCCTCGCGATCTGGACCCGCTCCCATGCGGTCAGGTTTTGGTAAATCTGTTTTTTTGTCTCCTCGATCTTGGTCTCCATCCGCCGGACTTCCGCGTCAAAATTGATGTCGTTGGCGTGGGAATGCTTCTTGATGTCAGCAAGCTTCTCCTGGAGCTCAACGATCGGTTTTTCAAATTCAAGGGGCTGTGATTTGATCATCTTCAATAGTTAAAAAACTTGGTCACGGCTCGATGCTGACTGGATCGCCTCTTCGGAGCAAGGCAGCGAGTTCTTCCATATGTTCGGGCGCCATTCCCAAACCCTGGGGCGGTTTGTTCACGGTCCTTCCCTCCTTGGGTTCGGGGTCGGAGTAAAGCGTATCGCCGCTGGGGTTCAAAACAATCCAATGCGCGGCTTCCCAATATTCTTTGTCGGCAATGGAGACCCGTTCCCCGCTATCGGACCATGCGATTTTCTCGGTCACTTTGCCGGCGGTTTTTGCAGGGATCAACGCGGTCGCTTTCCTGGCCGCAACGGACTGCCCAGCCGATGCGCGGATCGGATACTGTTTAAAAAACCTGCCATCCTTTAAAACCGTCACCCTGCCGAGGCGCTTGTTGATCACCACCGAAAAAGAACCGGACGCCACAAGTAACCGCTGACCAATCCGCAGCATGGTGGTATTCAAATTGTTGGAGTGCATGATCAACTCCGGGGTTGTCTTCATGCGGGCGGCCACTTTGTTGAGCACATCGCCGCTCTTGACGATATAAAGCTCCTTTTCCGGTGTTACAATTGGGCTCAGGAACAGGCTGGCATTGATTCTACCCAGGCGCTCCCGGGCTTCATCGATCCTGGTGGATTGCGGGTTCTCAACCAGGAACTGCTCGTAGGCGCCCCGCGCTTCAAGCACCTTCATTTCATTCTCCAACCCAACGCATCGCGCAAATTCAGGCAACGAAGGATCCGGGGGAGGCGGAGGAGGCGGCAAACCTTTCTCCTCCTTGAGTTCCTTGCCGGGCCGAAGAAAGAGTTCGTAAGTCCAGTAAGCACCGGACCCGAACACCGCGACGACCAGGATAACAATGACGAGAGCTTTAAGCACCTTGAGTTCCCTCAATACCAGCACGGCTGCACGCTCGCGCCCAGCCCGGATCGGATCAAATCGCGGTTACTATTAAAAAAGACCGCGCTTGCGAAAATCATCGAGGTTGCGGGAAGCCGAGCCCTGGATGAGATCGACGGCGAATTTCAAAAGGCAGACCTCCCATCCTTCATCGACCCCATGGATGATGGCGCTCAATGGATCCTCGGAACGATCCACTGTCTCCTGGAGCCGGCTCAGGACATCGTGCACCGGGCTATTGACCACGTTTTCGGCGACCTGTGTCTTACGAAACTGGAATCCGTATTTAAGGACAGCCAGGTCGCGGGCGTGCTCTTTCATCCAGGAAACAAACTCCTCAGCCCGCTCCCCGAAGCCTTCCAAAAGCGTGGGGGAAAAAAAGTCGGGCGTTAAAATCTGAGGACGTTCGGCGTGAAAATAACCGTCCCGGACCCGGATCTGATGGGCGGAATCCATCAACTCGGTGACGAGATAAAAACGAAAAGTCGTGTTCCCAAAGGTTTCGATCCGCTGATGAGGCGCATGCACCACGTGAGTATTCTCGATGGCGTATTGGAAGCTGTCCTCGCTAAGCATGAGGGGCGGAAGATAAAGACGTTGCCGACCCGTGCAATGATTGTTTTTTGGGACTGCCGGGCACGGGGACCAGTGGAGGAGGGATCAATGGCCGTCCAGCGCGCTCACCTGATCCCTCGTTTTTTGGCTGAGTTCGAGGACAATCCCCCACCCGCGCTACTTGACCGGAGGAATCATCGCCACCCTTGTCGGCAAACCGCTGATCTGTTTGGCGAAACATTCCGGACATATTCCATGGCTGAAATTACTTCCGGTGTGGGTGTGGATGTAACTCTCCACCTGCGACCAGAAATCCTGATCGTCGCGCACCCGCTTGCAATACATGCAAATGGGGATGAGCTCCTTGAGTTGCCGAATTTGCGTCGTGAATTCAAGAATCCGCTCCGCGACCCGCAACCG
>JAYUPM010000219.1:0-4086 GCA_043760145.1 Spartobacteria bacterium | reverse complement strand
GCCCAGGCCATGCGCGCCACTCTCGACCAGCAACAAAGCCAGCGCGATCAACACGCGATTCTTCATCTCGCCAATGGCATCACAGTCCCAATCCGCTTCGGCGCAGGCCCTTTTAGTGATGGGAATTTCCATGGCATCCTGCTCGTGTTCGAGGATCTGACAGAGCTTAAGAAACTCGAGGCGCAGCTTCGGCAAGCAGACAGACTTTCAACCTTGGGAACACTCTCGGCCAGTCTTGCCCATGAAATCCGCAATCCGTTGGTCCCGATCAGAACCTTTGTGGAACTGATCCCCGAGCGCATAAACGATCATGCTTTCCTTGAACAATTTGCCCAAATTGTCGGGGGCGAAGTGGCGCGCATAGAGATTATCATCAATCAGCTCCTCTCCTTCTCGCGCACTGGCAATTCCGAGCGGGCCCATGCTGATGTGCATGAGATACTGGAGAGCACCGTTGCATTATTACATCACGATCTGACGCGGCGCGGAGTTCAGCTGGCGATGGAGTGTTGTGACGAGCTGGAGTTGGTGAATGCCGACAGGCAGCAACTTGGACAGGTATTTATAAACATCATTCGGAATTCATGCGAGGCGATGCCCGATGGAGGACGGCTCTTGATTCGAACCACGCAGGATCCCGTTGGAAGCAATGGAGAGGTCCGTCACATGGAGATTCTTGTTTCGGATGACGGCGCCGGCATAGGCGAGGAGGAACTCGCGCATATCTTTGATCCATTCTTCACCACAAAAATAACGGGCACCGGGCTTGGATTATCAATCGTTTATGGCATCATCGCGGATCACGGCGGCACAATTAACGTGATGAGCAAGCCGGAACGCGGGACAAGCATCCAAATTAAATTACCCATTATCCGGAGTATCCATTCATGAATGCGCAGCCACGATGTATTATATGCAGCCGCGATGGGCAGTTGCGGCAGAGTCTCGAAGGGTATTTAAAGTTCCATGCGTCCCTTACCTGGACCACGGATGTTTCGGGGGCGTTGCTGGCGATTGATGCACAGAATATGGCGTTGCTGCTCCTCGATTTGCGTGCCGAAGATTCCATTGGGCTTATTAAACATCTCAAAATAAGCCGTCCGGCGATGCCTGTGATCGCGTTTGGTGAACCCCGCTGCACCCCCGCCATTGAAGCCGATCAAGCTGGCGTCTATGCGATTCAATCCCTCGAACCGGATCGGCGAGTCCTCCAAAACCTTGTCGAACACGCCCACAATTATTTGAGTGTATCCCTTGAGAACCGCCTGTTGAATCAGGCATCAGCAAGGGCCGGCGACGAACGGAGCAAGAGCCCTCCATGGGAACGCGCGGAGCAAAGCCGCATCCCGGAGCTTTCAAAAGCGTTTCGTTCCCTGGATGAAACCGGCTCACTCTTTGACCATATCGTCGGGGCTCTGGGTTCAACCATAATGGCGTCGCGCGCGGGACTCGTGGCGCTCAATGCGGATGCCTCACGCTATTCAGTCCGCGCGACACTCAGATGTCTCCCGCATCTGTCCGACCTGCAATTTACCTGCGACTCACCATTGGTTCTCGCTTTCAAATCAAGTGCCCAAGTGGTTTCGCGGCTGCAGATCGACCGCATGGAACGTTCCGACTGGGGCATGCTTCTCGGGGCTTTGGATGATCATGGGGCCGATGCGATCGTCCCGCTTTTTGGCAAAACCGGTTTGCTCGGCTGGTTCTTTGTGGGACCAAGGGCCACGGGTGCTCCATACGACAATAGCGATCTCGAAACCCTCCTGCTTCTCGGTGAAAGCTTGAGCGCCGCCGTCGAGAAAGCGCTTCTCTACGAAAAATCCGGCCTTCAGAAGCGACTGCTCGAAAGCTTGTTTGATTCGCTGCCGGGCGGGATCGTGGCGGTGAACGACGAGAACATTGTGCTCTGGCTGAACCAGGCTGCGGAGGGGATTCTCGGGGTCAAATTTGATGACGTGGTCAATAATTCCTGTGAACGACTCGGCTCTAAGTTCGCCGATTTTTTATCGCGCGCCCAATCTGCGCCGGGGCAATGCCGGGACCTGATTCGGACGGCAACAGGCGCATTGCTTCAGTTAAACGCCCAGCACCTGAGCAAGGAGCATTCGTTCAAGGGGCTGTTACTCGTCATTGAAGATGTGACAATCGCGGAGACACTTCGCCTGGAACATGAACGGTTGCAGCACTCCGAAATTTTAGGAGAGATGTGCCGGAACATGGCGGCAGAGATTCGCTCCCCGTTGACGGCGATCCAGACTTTTACCCAGCTTCTGCCCGAACGCCACATGGACCGCGAGTTCTGCGCCCGGTTTGAGTTGATCGTGCGCCAGGAGATAGATCGGTTGACTGCATTGAGTGATAACATCGGAGTCGCGTCCCGGCTGATCGGCCCAGCGTCACCAAGCACCCGGTTATTCGACCCGAAAGAGTGCATCGAGATCGTTGAAAATTTATTCGGCGATGGATGGAGCCAGGTGCAATCCGAAATCACCCGGGATCTCCCGCGGATCGAGGGGAATCCCGAACGTCTCGCCGAATGTATATGTCATCTTTTATCCAATGCCCGGGAAGCCACTGCCCGCCTTGCAAAGCCACGAATCCGGCTCACTGTGGGCCGGGCAAAAGTGTCAAAGAATATCGATGCCATCCAATGTGCGATTCACGACAACCGACCCGTGCGCAAAGTCGGGGCATTTGTTGATAATTCCAGCCTCGGGTCCGACAGCAGTATTTTCAGGGCGGATTTGCGTCTCTCGTTTGCCTCGGATATTATTCGCGAGAACGCCGGAATGATGGAAGTTTTGGCTTCCAATGACGGTGTCTGTGTGAGTTTTTTAATACCAACCACTCCTGAACCATGACGAAAACCATTTTAATCATCGACGACGAACGAGGAAGCCGTGAATCGCTTCGAGAAATCTTTCATTCCCGGTATCAAATCGTGCTCGCCGAGAACGCCCTTGAGGGGCTTGCCATCTTATCCAAGCGCCCGATCGACCTGATTATGGTCGATGCTGTTATGCCCAAGATGAGCGGTTGCACTCTCCTTCGTGAGGTGCGCGAGATTTATCCAGATGTCCCGGTTGTCATGATCAGCGCTTCGGTATCCGAGAAAACCATGGAGGAAGCCCTCAAGCTTGGGGCCATTGGATTTGTCAAAAAACCATTCAATATCAATGCCCTCAGATACATGGTCGATCAATCACTCCTGGCAAGCGATGCCCCGCGCCAGCGCGAGGTCCTCGAAATGGAAGTCTCCCGCAAATTCCCCCTTTACGAATTAGTCTGCCAATCCACTTCCTTCCGCAGAGTGATCGACCACGCCCGGCGCATCTCTGAATCCTCACTCCCCGTTCTCATCATCGGCGAACGCGGCACCGGTAAGGAATTTGTCGCCCGGCAAATTCACGCATGGAGCAAGCACTCCGCCGATGCGTTTGTCCCTGTAAATTGTGGCGGCAATGAATCAAAGGATGCGGAAATTTTCGGGACAGCCAGGGGACACGAAGGCTCCAATCGTCGCGGTGGATTCGATCTGGTTGGGGATGGGACGCTTTATCTGGATGAGGTTGACAATCTAGAGAGAAAGAGCATTGCGAAAATCACGGCCGTGCTTCAAAGCCGGGAATTCCAGCGAATCGGCGCGCATCAATCGGTCCCTGTCGCCGGCCGCGTTATCGCTTCCATTACCGCCTCGGTTAATTCCAGTTATGAAGGATTGGTCGGGCCCGAATTTATCGCGAGCGTCAGTTCAGCCATCTTGAAAGTGCCTCCATTGCGCGATCGGCCCGAAGATATCCCGCTTCTCGCGTATCACTTTCTAAATCAACTCCGCGTTGCGCTCGCCGCGCAGACCCTGGATATTCATCCAGAAACAATGGCGCATCTTCGCAATTATCCGTGGCCCGGCAACATCCGTGAGTTGCGCAATGTGATTGAACGGATGCTCCTTTTGGGCGCCTCGGATAAATGTCTTGCCCCATCGCTGCTCCCCAAGGAATTCCGGGAACCGGAAATGCACATCGATATATTGCCGGACGAAACGTCGTTTCATTCTGCGGTGGGGGTGTTTGAGCGGCGGTTGAT
>JAYUPM010000218.1:0-1707 GCA_043760145.1 Spartobacteria bacterium | reverse complement strand
CTTAAGCGGGTTTATCGTCCCTCGTCCTCGTCCCTCGTCCTCGTCCTCGAAAACGACAATGGACGGGGAATCCAGGACGAGGGACGAGGACGATATTTCCTTAACTTCGACCTACTCTGCCGCTTTGGGTTTCCCCCCCGGAATTTCAAGAATGCCTCATCCAAGCGATGGAATGCGCGTTCCACCAGCGTCTATCGCAGAACCATAAAAACTTTTTTCGGTGGGCGGAATGGATATGGACTCCGTTGCTGCCAACCGCTAACTCACACGCTCATTATGCCCAACTCTTGGACTGGAATAGGAAATCCTTATACGCGGCAGGAAGTCCGCGATCGTTTACAAGCTGCCTTGGATCGGGGTGAGCCCATCATCGCTGGTGGCGCTGGCACTGGGATCAGCGCAAAATTTATCGAGAAAGGTGGCGCCGACCTGATCATCATTTACAACTCCGGACGGTTCCGGATGGCGGGGCACGGATCGACGGCGGGATTAATGGCGTATGGGGACGCCAATCAAGTGGCAATGGACATCGGCGAGTATGAGGTGCTTCCTATTGTTGAGGAAATCCCGGTGATCTGCGGGGTCCACGCGACCGATCCGCGCCGACGGATGTGGCATTGGCTGGGGCGCGTCAAGGAGATGGGTTTTTCGGGCGTCAATAATTTCCCGACCCACACGATCATTGACGGCCATTTCCGTGGCGTCCTTGAAGAAACCGGGATGAGCGTGAAGAAAGAATTCGAGATGATCGCCCTTGCCCGGAAGATGGATCTCTTCACGATCGTTTACGTGGCGACTCCCGATGAAGCCAAGGCGATGGCGGAGTCCGGGGCCGATGCGATCATTGCGCATGTGGGGACCACGGTGGGTGGTTCGATTGGGGTGACTGGCGCAGTCGTCACGATGGCCGACGCCATTGAGCGCACCCAAGCCATCATCGAGGCCGCCAACACCGTTCGAAAGGACATCTTTTTTCTATCCCACGGCGGCCCGATTTGCACACCGGAGGATGCGGCTTATGTCAATCAACACACCGATTGCGTCGGGTTCGTTGGTGCCTCCAGTCTTGAGCGGATGGGGGTCGAGCAATCGCTGATAGACATCACCCAGCGGTTCAAAAAAATCCCTGCTGCCCTCAGGAAATAGGGTTCAGCTTAGTTTGAAGGGGTCGATGCGGAGACGCAGAGGGGTGGGGGAGACAGCTGCTCGTAGATGATTCTCCTCTTTCCGGTATCTGCGCCAATCTGAGCCAATCTGAGCCATCTGCGGTTAAAAAGTTCTCCTCTGTGGGATGGCTGTGATTCGCGTTCATTCGCGTTCATTCGCGGTTTTATTCTCCTCTTGGCTTTAATCAGCGGCTCTCTAATGGGCAAGGAGACCGGAGTCCGTCCTGTCTTTTTCTTATTCGCGTTCACTAGCATCCCACAGGGTGGGAAACATGGGGTGGGAGTCTTGATTCTATAAGGGTTTGCGGGCGGTTTTCACAGGAGGTCGATTGCGAGTTTTTGCCGGCGACCCCGGGAAGTGACACCTCACATTTTTCCACAGATTACGCAGATTACCGCAGATTACCTCAGATGAAGACCGGGCAACCATGCGTCTTGGAGTGCCCCAATTACCCGCATTCGTGACTGTCGAACCGACCCGCAATCCAATCCGAAAGCGCCAGAGGACAGGCGCACTACAAAACGCTCACGCGATAAATAG
>JAYUPM010000217.1:0-4100 GCA_043760145.1 Spartobacteria bacterium | reverse complement strand
TCCACCAGTGCCCGCGCACTCGACCTTGTGGCACCGCTCGGTCGCGGCCAGCGTGGCTTGATCGTCGCCCCTCCACGGACGGGGAAGACGATTTTATTAAAGGAGATCGCCCGCGCGATTCTCGCCAATTCCCCGGAAACATTCCTGATATTGTTATTGGTCGATGAACGTCCCGAGGAAGTCACCGACTTCAAGAATTCGCTCGAGGGCTGTGAGATATACAGTTCGACCTTTGATGAGAGCCCCCAGCGCCATACACAGGTCGCGGAACTCGTCAGCGAACGCGCCAAGCGCCTCGTCGAGCTGCGACGCCATGTGGTGATTCTCATGGATTCAATCACCCGCCTTTCCCGCGGCTATAACAATCTCATGGGCGGAAAAGGGCGCACGATGTCCGGCGGAATCGATGCAAAGGCATTGGTCAAACCGAAGAAGTTTTTCAGCGCGGCCCGCAACACCGAGGAGGGCGGGAGCCTTACCATCCTTGCGACGGCGCTCATCGAAACCAATAGCCGCATGGATGACCTCATCTTCGAGGAATACAAAGGGACAGGCAACATGGAGATCCGCCTCGATCGCACGCTCTCGGATAAACGGGTTTTTCCGGCACTCAACATCCTTGCATCCGGGACGCGCCGGGACGAGTTGCTCTATCACCCGTTGGAATTCGCCAAGATCACAGTGTTGCGAAAACAATTGGCCGCATTGCCCTCGGTCGAGGCGACTGAAGTGCTGATCAGCGCAATTAAAGCGACAAAATCCAACGCCGAGTTGCTCCTTGCCGGCCTCCGTTAATGGCTGCCCCAATTATTGAAACCGCGGAAGCCCTTGCCCAGTGGCTTCCAGTGCTTGCCCCCGAGCCCCGGATCGCCATCGATACTGAGGCGGACAGTCTCCACTGTTACTTCGAAAAACTTTGCCTCATCCAGGTCAGTGTCTCCGGCCAGGATTGGTTGATTGATCCACTCGCCGGGTTCCCTCTTGAGCCGCTCTTCGCCGCTCTTGAAGGCAAGGAACTCATCTTCCACGGCGCCGATTATGATCTGCGGCTCCTGCGCCGGGTCGGTTATGGCGGCCCCAAACAAATCTTCGATACCATGATCGCCGCAAGGCTCTGTGGCGTCACCGAGTTTAGCCTCGCCGCTTTGATCGAGAAATACTTCGGTTTCAAACTCGCCAAGGCTTCCCAGAAAGCCAATTGGGCACGGCGGCCGCTTCCTCCTGAAATGGCGGATTACGCACTCAAGGACACTCATTATCTCCATGAGCTGGCTGGAATTTTTACGGCTGACCTCAATCAGTTGGGGCGTTGGGAATGGTTTCAACAATCATGCGAGCGCGCTATTCGACTTACGGAAATCACCAAGGAGCGGGATGCCGACGAGGTCTGGAAAATTGCCGGAAGCGGACTGCTCCGGGGCAAGGCGGCCGCCATACTCCGCGAACTCTGGCGGTGGCGTGACCAGGAAGCGCGCATGGTGGACCGACCCGCTTTCCACGTCCTGCACAACGAGCAGCTGATTTATGCCGCCGACCGGCTCGATCAAGGGATCGCGCTCGACTTCCATCATCTTCGTGGCTCCCGCTTGCAACGTTTCCAAGAGGCAGTGGCGAAAGCCCTGGCCATGCCGGAATCCGAGTGGCCCGTCTTTGTGCGCGTCGCCCGTTCGCGTCCTTCCAAGGAGGAGGAGGCGGCATTCCGGGTATTAAAAGAGAAGCGGGACAAGGTTGCTGTCGCGCTCGCGCTCGATCCCTCGTTGATCGCCCCGAAAGCCGCGCTGGAAAATATCGCCTCCAATGGGAGCGAATCGATCGCCCGGCTAATGCCGTGGCAGCGCGAGTTGCTGGAACTCTAAGCTTCGTCGTCGTGGCAGAGGCGTCCCGCCTCTTTTTCTCCGCTGCTCCGCCCCTTTTACGGAGTCGGGGCCGTGCTTTCCACTGTCGTATACGTGGAAACTGTCCGGTGTGTGGGCTTCACCCCTTTTTTCCATGTCCCATCCTCAAGGGCTTTAGAATAAGGACCGCTAGCCGGCAAAGGCTTATAAGTGCTGCGACGATTTGCGAGCGTATCGGTCTGGCAAGCCACCAGCGAAAAAGCTGCAAGGGGGAGGAGGATAACGGCAATTTTCACGCCGCGGATGGGAACAGAAGCGGCAATGGCTGTCAACCGCCACAACCATAAGCAAGAAAGTGGAAAAAATCCGATTGCCCTCCCGGGGCGAGCCGTTACTTTCCTCGCCCTTTTCCAATGATCATCGTAACCAAACCCGAGGCGACCGAGGAGCAGATCCAACACATCGTGGACCGAATCCTGGAGTGGGGATTGAAGGCGGAAGTAAGTCATGGCGCGATGCGCACGGTCATTGGAGTAATCGGTTCCGAGGATGCAGTGCGGGAGCGCCCCATCGCAGCCATTCCCGGGGTCGAATCGGCCACCCCCGTCCTTAAGCCATACAAACTCGTGGCCCGCGAATTCCGCGGAGGAAATAGCTCCAAGGTCAAAATTGGCGACGTTACGTTGGGTGACGAAATCGTTGTAATGTCCGGGCCATGTTCCGTGGAAAGCCGCGAGCAGATTACCTCGATTGCTGCCGACATCAAAAAGGCCGGGGCGCGGATCCTGCGGGGCGGGGCGTTCAAGCCGCGCACATCGCCTTACTCGTTCCAGGGACTCGGAGAGGAAGGCTTGCGGCTCCTTGCCGAAGCCCGCGAAGAAACGGGGTTGCCAGTCATTACTGAGATCATGGACACAAAGGATCTCGAGATGATCGAGAAATATGCCGACTGCCTCCAGGTGGGGGCCCGCAACATGCAGAACTTTTCGCTGCTCAAGGAAGTCGGCCGCAGCAAGCTCCCGGTCATGCTCAAGCGCGGGATGAGCGCGACGATCAAGGATCTGCTCATGAGCGCGGAATACATTCTTAACGAAGGCAACTTCAACGTGATCCTCTGTGAACGCGGGATCCGGACCTTCGAGACTTACACACGCAACACGCTCGATCTCAATGCGGTGCCAGTATTGAAAGCGGAGACGCATCTGCCAATCGTTGTCGATCCCACCCATGGCATCGGTTTGCGCGAACACATTCTGCCGATGGCCCTCGCTGCCGTCGCTGCGGGTGCCGACGGCCTCATGATCGAAGTCCACAATTCCCCCGAGCTGGCCAAGAGCGACGGCGAACAAGCCCTGTTGCCCGAAGAATTCACCGACCTGATGGCCCGGGTCCGCAAAGTAGCCGAAGCAGTCGGACGCTCCGTGTAACGAGGGCGAGTTGCTTTCAAGGAGGGGCGGTTTTCCTACCGCCCTCTCGATCCCGGCGCTCCGAGCCGTATTGAGCCGTATTGAGCCGTATTGAGCCGCAGCTTTCTACGTTGAGACTTCCTCGAGCCACGTGTCAGGGCTGGCAACGGCGCGGAGCGACTGTCGCCAGAGGGCGGTAGGAAAACCGCCCCTCCTTGTGGGATTATTGGATCCTGGGTGGCAGCTCCAGTAACGTGGCCCCCGCATTGAGTTCGCCGAAGTAACGCTGGGTCCAGGCGCTCGGAAAGAGAATCCCAGCCAGCCCAGCACTGTCATACGCGAGCCGGCAGCCCGTCGGCAGTTTCGCCGTTGTTTCATCCAGGCCCGGCGCCAGCCAGCGGAACGTCTCCCATGTCGCCGTTTCCAGCCGCGATTCCGCGCCATACTCGCTTTCGAGCCGATACTGGACCACCTCAAATTGCAACGGTCCCACGGCAGCAAGGAGCGGGATCTTTTGGAGCGAATCGCGCAACTCAAACACCTGGACCACTCCTTCCTGGAGTAACTGCTCCACTCCTTGCCGGAACTGTTTGAACTTTGATGGGTTCGGATTGTGTAGAAAGGCAAAGCACTCGGGTGGGAACCGGGGTATCTCGCTATACTTGATCCCGGGATCTTCGGTGAGTGTGTCGCCGATCCCGAACTCAGAGTGACCCACAAGGCCGATCACATCGCCAGCATACGCTTCATCCACAGTCTCGCGTTCCTGGGCGAAGACCTTATGCACGCTCGAAAGGCGGACCCGTTTACCGGTCGTCCCATGGAGCACGGTCATGTCACGGGTGAATTTGCCGGAACA
>JAYUPM010000216.1:0-4102 GCA_043760145.1 Spartobacteria bacterium | reverse complement strand
CTTGTTGATTGAGCGATGGAAATTGGCTCATAGGTTAATCAGGACTAGCGACGGCCCCCATCACTGAGGAATTTGTGAAGAAGCATGCGGGTGATCATATTAAGGGTTTCAAACACTCCCTCGCACTTTGAAGCTGCTGCTTCAAAAGTCGGGACCTGCACCTCGCGGTTGTTAAGAAGAAAATCAAGATACTCCACAGGAGCGGCATCCGGCAGATCCCGCTTGTTGTATTGCATGACGTAGGGAATGTCATCGAGGCTGATATTCAGCGTCTTGAGGTTCTCTTCAAGGTGCTTAAAGGTTTCGATGTTCTCCTCCATCTTGTCGTATTGCGAGTCTGCGACAAAAACGATTCCGTCCACCCCGCGCAAAACGATCTGCCGGGTGGCATTGTAGATCACCTGTCCCGGCACTGTGAAGAGGGCGAACTTGGTTTTAAAGCCTTTGATCGCCACCGTTTCCAGCGGGAAAAAATCGAAGAACAATGTCCGGTCGCTGCTTGTGGCAAGGGAAGTCATTTTTCCTTTGGGCGCAGAGTCCGGGACCTGAATGTTACTGTGCACCTGCTCCAGGTTGGTCGTCTTCCCGCTCTTCCCAGGACCGTAGTAAACGATCTTAACCTGAAGCTCCTTGGTTGCTTGATTGATGATTGCCATGCGTGATTCGGTAAAAACTAGATTTTGCCCTGCCGCAGGAGTTCGGCTGTGATTAGACGAAGCTCATGCTGCGGCAAGCTTTGACCTTGCTTGCCCAGAACAGCAAAGAAAACAATTCCGATCCGGAAGATTTGAAAGTCGGCTCCATCGCTGGTCATTAACAAGTCGTTGATCTGCCCAAGTTTCATTTCCCCTGCATACTGATTGAGTCGGCCAAATATTTGCGGAAGGAATGCCGCAACCACATCGCCCTTCATCGTGTCCGGAAGCGAATGGGCAACAACCAACCCTTCCTTTAGGGCCACGATCGCCCCAGCCGCTTGAGGAAGACGGCTGATATTTGAGACGATCTCCGCCGGCGACCAATGCTCTTGGTCCGGTTGCGAAAAGATCTCTCCCAACGTCTTTGGAAGCACCTTTTCGGGCTTCGCAGGAGCAGCGACCTCAGCTGGCGCGGCTTGAGGTTTCGTCCCGGGAGTAGCCAGCGAAAACGTCGGTGCAATGCTCCCGGGTGTGGATGCGGGTGCGGGTGCGGGTGCGGGCACCGGCGGGGCGGCGGGGGCCTCTTTCGCCATGCTAAGCGTCATCGCGGGCTCGGGAGCTGCTTCGGCGACGGGAGCTGCTTCGGCGACGGGCGCCGGCGGGGCGGCGGGGGCCTCTTTCGCCATGCTAAGCGTCATCGCGGGCTCGGGGGCTGCTTCGGCGGCGGGAGCTGCTTCGGCGACGGGAGCTGCTTCGGCGACGGGAGCTGCTTCGGCTGCGGGAGCTGCTTCAGCGGCGGGAGTCGGTTGGTTGCCGACAAACATCGCCGGGATTTCTTCGTCGATGAAGACCTTTTTGCGCTCAGGCCCCTTCGATGTCTTTAGAAACGCCGGCGCAATCACCCGCAATGGAATCGAGAGCTCGGTGCTTCCATCCACACTCGAATTGGCGGGCGCCGGCGCCATCCAGCCCCGTATCTGATCCCATGTGAATACCACTTTGCCTTTCTCAAGCCCCGCCTTGATCTCCTCGACAGGAAACGAGACTTTCGCCCCCGCAAGTGAGGCAAGTTCCGATTTTACTTCATCGGGCCATGTCCCCGAGATTTCAGCGGCCCCCATCGTGAAGACTTCTCCGGAAAGCACCAGGACTGCGGCGACTGGCGCGGCTGGCGCGGGAGCCGCAACCCGGGGGGCAAAGGCTGCAGGAACCATGCGCGCGGGCATCGCAGGCGCTGGAATGCTCGCAGGGGCGGGTGCCGGGGCAGGAGCGGGCGCCCCAAATCCCGGGGGCGGCGCGATTCGCCCAGCTTCCGATTTTGCAGCCGGCATCGGCGCAACGGGGCTCGGGGCGAGACGCGCAGCGGACCCGGGGGGTGCTTCCGCGGAAAGTGACATTGGCGGTCGCAATGAAGGGCCGGGGACACTCGTTGGGGTGGCAGGGGCTTCATGCACTGGAACAAACACGTGTTCCGTTTCTGGATCGGTTCCATCATCTTCGGCAAGTCCGTGCATCCGCTGATCGCCGCGCCGCTTGAGCAACTCGGGACGAACCCGCTTCATGATTTCGCCCAATGGAACCTCAACCATCTGCTTCGCATCATGCGGGGTATTGGAAAAAGTTCCGCGCGGGGCTTGGCGTAAAATGCTGGCCAGGGACATTTTAACAGAACCGCTCGGGAGCTGTTTGAGAATCGTTGCCAGCGGAAGCATGATCATCGCCTCGGGGGCCGGGGGCGTTGCTATGATCGATTTTAGCTCCGGGGAGAATTTCGCGATGATCGCCGCCAACGATAGCGAGGCGGTTTCCACCGTCGCCATTCGCGGGGCTGTCTCGGTTGAGGCTACTGGCTTTAGATCTGGCTTTAGATCAAGTGTGCCAGATTTTGTGATCTCGCTCTGTTCCGGCGCCTTGGGGGCCGATGAATTGCGCGAACCAAAGATTTTTTTAAACGGGTTGAACATGCAGGGGGTGGAGTTTTGCAGCGATCGCTTAGCAAAGGCGATGCCATTTATGCCGAACAGCAAATTTTTCTCATCGCTGATTGCTTCGCGGCCGAGTCTGGTGTTTAAAAACCCTCCCTTATACCACCCCACCCCGCTCATATCCATGCTTGTGAGCGATAATTTTGCTGATCCCCTACCCCCATGGCAGCCCGTCAAAAAATTCTAATTCTCGATGATGAGCAGGACATCCTGGAAATTTACCAGGAGATCCTCGCCCGTCTTCCGAGCCAGCCCGAGATCCATACAGCCGACAACGGCCCTCGCGCCATTGCCCTTCTAGAGAGCGAACCCTTCAACCTGCTCTTGGTCGATCTCTGTATGCCGGGGATGGACGGATTCCAGGTGCTCGTTGTGGTCCGCCGCAAATTTCCATCCCTGCGAGTGGTCGTCATCACAGCCGCCGAGGACGAACAATTTCGGGCCCGGGCTTACGCGATGGGCATCGATCTCTACATCGAGAAACCCAAGACCGGCAAAGAGATCATCAACTTTGTCGATTGCGTTGAGTCGCTGCTGGAGCGTGAGGAACAGGGCGGCTTCCGCGGGGTCCAAAGCAAAACCCTCGTCGATATCATCCAGCTCGAGTGCCTGACCCAAAGCTCCGCAATTTTGAAATTCACCACTCCGATCGCCGAGGGCCGGATCTGGGTCCAGCGCGGTGAAATCATCGACGCAGCCTCCGGCGAACTTTCCGGCCGCGAAGCTTTTCTCGAAATGTTGCGATGGAAATCGGGCAATTTTGAGATGCTCGCCTCCGATATTCCACGGCCCCGGACCATCTTCAGTTCCTACGAGAGCCTTTTAATGGAGACTGCCCAAACCATTGACGAGGCTGATTCCATGCCGATTCCCGATGAAGAGGCCGGTCTTGCCGCGTTTGCCCGCTACAAGGGCGTCCAGTTTGCGGTGGCCGTCCAGAGCACGGACAAAAAGAAATTCGACCAATGGGGGATGGAGAATCCGGAGGAAATGGCGGGATGGATCCAGGAGACTTCCAACGCATTGCGTTCCCTCGGCGATAAACTCGAAGCCGGGCACCTGGAAGAAGTGGAAGGAATGGGGCCGCAACGGCACATTGCGGTGCTGATCAGTGATAATGAGGCGCTTGGCGTTGGATTCACCCGCTCGGCGGTCCTGCCGCATATTCGCGAAACGATGAAACAAATTGAGGCCAAATGGCTTTCGTAAAATGGCTCTCTTAAAATCCCTCAAACGCGCGCAAAAATCATTGCGTCCAGAGCTTCTCCCGGCGGGCTGTTTCAGCATGCACCGCGGCGGGGGCATCATGGCCTCCACGCTCCCAAGCAGCTTCCCGCTCGCCACTGTCCTCGAAATCGGCCATGTCGTTCTCGATGCTTTTCGCCGCGCAGCCAGCGCCCAGCTTCCACTCAGCGATTTTTACATCCATTATAGCGGGCTCACCATCATCGCCCGCGAACTGCGCGGCGGCGCCCTAAT
>JAYUPM010000215.1:0-1710 GCA_043760145.1 Spartobacteria bacterium | reverse complement strand
GGGCCGCCGCGACCCGCTCGCTTTGCGCATGGAACAATCAACCCTCCGAACTACATGTCCGGGCAAACGGACTTAAAATCAGCGCGGGAGAGTTGCTTCAAACCACTCCGACGGCGCAACTTTGCCCAGCCCATCCCAAGGCGCTCAAGGTTAAGCAACTCCCTTTTAAGTTGATCATGGAGGGGCTCTGTTACGTGCAGGACCCGAGCACCCTGTTTGCATGCGATTTGCTCGATCCCAAACCGGGCGAGCTAATCCTGGATATGTGCGCGGCGCCCGGCGGGAAAACCACCTACATTGCGGAGCTCATGCAAAACAGCGGGCGGATTATTGCATGCGATCTTTACGAATCGCGAGTCGATCGGTTGCGGGAAAATATTTTGCGCATGGGTGCCACGATTGTCGAAGCCATCCAGCACGATTGCATGCAAGCCGAGAGCCCGCTCGGGGTGGACGCATTTGACCGAATCCTGGTGGATGCCCCATGCAGCAACACCGGGGTGATTCGGCGCCGTGTGGATGTCCGATGGCGGCTGAGCGAAGAGGATTTCATCCGGATGCCGGCCCAGCAACTGGCGCTTCTCAAGCGCGCGGCCAGGCTCCTCAAACCCGGGGGCGTCCTTGTTTACAGCACATGCAGCCTGGAACCCGAAGAGAACGAAGGAGTGGTGGAACAAGTTGTGGCGGCAGTGCCATCGCTTCAACTCATTGAGAAGCGGCGGGTCCTGCCGTTTGTCGATAACGTCGACGGCGCATTCGCCGCCAAATTCACCTCCGCCTAAACCGCGCCATGCGTGTTGCCCGATCGGAAGGCTTTTCTTGTCCGCGCCGTCGGATTGGATCAGAACGGTCTGCCAACAAAGCTCGTGAAATCGCCGCGATGGATCTCCGAAAAACGGGGGGTGCGCGCTTAGTGAGCTTCACGCAAACTTGAAATGAGCAAAAAAACTCCCGCCAACGATGAGTAAGGAAGCGAAGCGGCTTCGGAAAATCCGCTTACCGCGCCTACTTACTCAAGAGCGGTTCTAATACAGGCGCGCTTTGCCCCGATTGATGAGTGGCCATGGCGGGGAAAAGGCGGTCGCGGACGGCGAGGAAAGGCCGTTCGATCAGGCGCGCCATGAGCATGCCGAAGAGGATACTCGCAACAAAAAAGAGCGCATAGCGAGTCAGCGAATCGACATGGGGGGGAAGGAATGGGAACCCAAACATCAGGATGGTCATGTGCCAGAGATAGATCGAGTAGGAGTGAGCGCCGATCTGGGCGATTGAATTCGGCGCCCACTGGAAGGAGAGGCTCGCCAGCAGCACACAACCCGAAGCCAAAGTGAGACTCGTAAGGCCAAACGTCGTCAGAAATGTCGATTTGCCAAGCGTTAGAAAAAATGCCGGGCTCACAAGAATGAGGCCCAGAAAAAGAAGGCTCAAGCGATGGATCCGCACGAACGATTCGAGGGCGACCCGGTGGTATTGGCGGAGCCATGCAATGAATACGCCGAAGAAGAGGGAATCCACCCGAAGATGGGTCGCGAACAAGTGGGTCTTAAGCCGGAAATCCATCAACTCCGCAGTCAGCAAGCGCCCGCCCAGTGCGAGGAGCATGATGATTAAACAGGCCTTGGGGAGACTCGCGAAGGGGCGCTCCTTACTGCCTCGCAGCAATAGGAATACCCCCGGCAGAAGCAGGTAAAAATGCTCCTCGATGGCAAG
>JAYUPM010000214.1:0-1711 GCA_043760145.1 Spartobacteria bacterium | reverse complement strand
CTTACTCCACCGAGATCAGCGAGCATTACTGCGGGCGCGCGCGCTCGAAACTGGGAGGGGCGGCTTCCCAGCCGCCCTCTGGCCCGCTCTTAAATCGGTAACACCTGTCAGAGTAAAGGGCGCTTATTGATCGCGATAGCGTTTTGTAGTGCGGCAGTCCTCTGCCGCTTTGATACGCCACGATTTGCGAATGATGACTCAAAACGATCAGCAATTTAAAGAACGAGGACGAGGACAGCTTTTAGCTTTTTGGGACAGCTTTTTGGGACAGACAGATAGGGGTGAAAATCAGGTTGACGCCCTGCGCGGATGGGGTGACCTGTTCTCATGAGGAACGCACGGTTCAAGGCGGCGCCGGAGGCCAAGGAATGCAAAGGACAAAACCAGAATGGCGAATGACGAGTGGGGCTATTGGTTTCGGCATTTCCCCAACCCTCAGCGTCTCTGCGCCTCTGCGTTAAAATCCCCTTCCGGCTCCGGCGAGTTCAGTTCTCCGGCGCCTGGATTGGAAATCGCGGTCAGGTGCTCCCCAAAACTGGCGAATCCCAGGAAAATAGCTCGATCGCCAGCTGTTAAAGAGGTTCGCTAAGGCATTCATTCGCTCATCCACGCCAACCTTCCGCACGATTTGAACCAATCCTCCCTCAAGCCAAGCCAGTTTGTCTGTCCCCATTCTTCGCGCTGTCAGAAATTTCATAAGCAATATACTAACTAATATGAAATATCGCGCTAAGGTCGGCCTGGTAAGTTTATTGCTAGGCATCGTCGGTGTGTTCTTTGCCGGAGTGGGGATTGGCAGGTTTAGAGCGGCATTTAGAGCATCCGAATTCCAAGTGTTTACGTTGAGTTTCGTACTTAATACCATGGAAGAGAAGGATGACCTCGCGGAGGATGCGAAAGGTTCAACTGAACGTTTAGTCCGCCATCTACTGCTCGGTGATATTGCGTATCTCGCGCATCACGAGCGATCGTTTTTTGTAAAGGACGTCGTTTCGAAGCGAACCGAAACGCTTTCACGGTATATAAAGCAGGGGGAGTTGGAATTTGCCAAAAAGAACGGCTATGATTTTGAAGCGTGGCGGACCCGAAGAACATCCGAATCCCCGTTGGATTGGGAGAAGCGACGAACGATAAAGGCTTATAATAAGGCGATGGATGAAATCTTACCCGGTAGAGGAGATCTCCTTAAGAAATGATTCCTCAATGGCCTAACGAGGTGGCAAAGGCGATCCAGGGTGGGCAATGGAGATTGCGGGTGAGCACGGGGCGAGTTGCCGGGCACATCTTTTGAAGGCACTGGCAGGCGCGGCCGATGAAAAGGCAGTTCTTCCGGTTATGCGGAGCTCCGCATAACAAGAAGAACTTCCTCTTTTTCGGGGAAGCCAATGCCGGAGAACGCAGTGCGATCCTATACACGGTCATCGAGAGCTGTCGGCGCCGGGGAATCGATCCCTTCGCCTATCTGCGCGACGTGCTGACGCGGCTACCGTCGATAACCAACTGGCAGGTCAAGGACGTCATGCCGGAGGCATGGGCCCGCTCGCAGCAACGTCCGCCTCTGAGTAAGGCGTCATCATAAACGTCGTAGCATACGGGCTACGACACTCCATCTTTCAAACCGCGTGAGAAAAAGGTAAGCGCCCGGGCAACCTTGCAATTACCCACAATTTTTTTCGAGCACGTCGCAAAGAATTGTGTGTACTTTGTAAAT
>JAYUPM010000213.1:0-4111 GCA_043760145.1 Spartobacteria bacterium | reverse complement strand
CATGGCGCGGACCGGGGAAATCGCCGTAAAGGCGCTTCATGCGTAGTGCGCCTTCCCCGCGTTGACGCTCACGGCCCCTCCATTTAAAAGACAGCCCTTCATGTCAGACACGAATGGCACTTAGTTAAGGGGCTTTGTCGGCGTCAAGGGAGCGGAGATTGAAAATTATCCATTGAAAATTGAAAATTGAAAATTGGATGGACGCCAGCGAGCGTTCCCCGCAGCGCCCCTTCCCCAAATTTTCAATTTTCAATTTTCAATTCGCATTTTTCAATCGTCCCCCTTGGCATCACAGCCCCCTTAACTAAGCGCCCTTCATGTCAGACACCCTTGCGCCCAGTGCGTTACCCGCCTCCACCTTGGATCCGATCCGGATCCGGGCAAAATTCTTTTTTGAAGGGAACCGGAAATGGTTCCTCAAAGGAGTCACTTACGGGCCGTTCAAGCCGAACGCGGATGGCGACCTGACGGCGACCCCGGAGCAAGCGGCGCGCGACTTTGCGTTGATGCGCGACCTTGGGGTGAACCTGATCCGGGTCTATCACGCCCCACCGCGATGGCTGCTGGATCTGGCGGCCGAATATGGATTGCGGATGCTGATCTCCATCCCGTGGACCCAGCACGTCGAGTTTCTCAACAATCGCAAACTCCGGGCCCAGATCATCCGCACAGTGCGCGAAGCCGTGGCCAAACATAAGGGGCATCCGGCCATCTTCGCGTATCTGGTCGGGAACGAAGTCCCAACGACAATGGTGCGCTGGCTCGGGGCGCAGCGGGTGGTCGAGTTCCTTGAAAAACTGATTGCCGTGGCGCGCGAGACCGATCCCCGGCCCCTCTACAGTTATGCGAGCTATCCGCCAACCGAATATCTGCTTCCGCAGAATGTCGATTTCTACACGTTCAACGTTTACCTCGAACGCCAGCTCGATTTCGAACGATACCTTGCCCGGCTCCAGAATCTTGCCGAAGACAAGCCACTGATCCTCGGCGAGTTCGGCCTCGATACGATGCGCAAAGGCGAGCAGATGCAGGCCGATGTGCTTGATTGGCATCTCGATGTCGTCGTCAAGGGAGGCGCGGCCGGCACAATTTTCTTTTCATGGACCGACGAATGGTTCACCGGCGGACACGAAATTACCGACTGGGAATTCGGCCTGGTCACTCGCGACCGCCAGCCCAAGGCAGCGTTTCATCGGCTCCAAAAGAAACTCGCCGGTGTGGACGCGATCACATCGCGGGTCGAGCTCCCTGCTTATCCAAAGGTCTCGGTGATCGTCTGCAGTTACAACGGGGGCCAGACGCTTGGAGACTGTCTGCGCGCCCTCGATGAAGTCAATTACAGCGACTTCGAGATCGTTCTCGTTGATGATGGCTCCACCGATAACACGCGGCAAATCGTGGCTAACTGGCTGGATACACGCCGCTCATTGCCCGGTCGCTCCCTGCCTGGATTCCAGGAGATCGTGCAACCAAACATGGGCCTGAGTTATGCCCGTAATGCCGGGGCCCGCTCCGCGCTGGGAGATATCTTTGCTTACACGGATTCGGACTGCATGCCCGATCCCGACTGGCTCTACTACCTGATCGGGACTCTTCTAAGTGGCAATTACGCTGGCGTTGGCGGCCCGAATATTTCGCCTCCAGCCGTCAATTGGATCCAGGCAGCAGTCTGCGCGGCCCCGGGCGGCCCAAATCATGTGCTTCTCACCGATGTCGTCGCCGAACATATCCCCGGCTGTAACATGGCTTTCCACCGGTGGGCGTTTGAAAGCGTCGGCGGGTTCGACCCGGAATATCGGAAAGCGGGCGATGACGTGGACTTCTGCTGGCGGCTACAAACCTCGGGCGGTGTGATTGCTTTTAGCCCGAGTGCGATTGTCTGGCATTACCGGCGGTTCACCCTTCATGCGTTTCGCAAACAGCAGGAAGGTTATGGCGAAGCCGAGGCCATGTTGCGCTTCAAGCATCTGATTTTTTTCGGACCGACAGGTCAGGCTAAATGGAAAGGCCAGATATACGGGGCGCCCCGGTTCACATGGCTGCTCAATCAGCCCGTGATTTACCACGGCGTCTTTGGCCAGGGCTTGTTTCAATCCATTTATCCTGCCGCCCAGAGCAGCGTTGCCGCTTATCTCGGCAGTATCGAGTGGGTGGCTTTGACTGCTTTTATCTTTGTGGTGACTGTCGCCTTTCGAGACCTGCGCATTGTGCCCCTCTTGATGTTCGGCGGCACAATCCTTGTTGCCCTCAGTTACATGGTCAATGCCCGGATCGAGACTAGGTTCGATACCATTTTTGCCCGATTGCTGGTCGCCTTTCTCGCTTTGATGCAGCCACTGGGCCGCGGCTGGGCCCGTTACTTTACCTGGCTCAAATACAAACGCACTCCGGGCGCCGTCATCAAGGCTCCGGAAGCTGGAGTCACCAGGGAAAGCCACGCTGGCAGCATTACTCATCTCAATTTCTGGAACGAAACCGGACAGGGTCGTGAGAGCCTCCTAACCGAAATCTTCGCCTTGCTTGAAACTGAAGGCTGGCGTTACTCCACCGATACCGGATGGAAAAGCTGGGACGTCCAGATCTATGGCAATTTTTGGTGGATCATCAAGTTACAGACTGTCACCGAATACCATGGGGGACCGAAGTGCCTCACACGGGTCCACCTTGGATACAAAATGGTTGTCACGACATTCCTCTCTAATTTCATTATTCTCTCCGCCCTCTTATACCGGCACGCGTTTGTCTCCCACCATAACTTCTGGCTCTGGATGGCTTACATTGCCTTTGCGAGCCTCCTCTATCATCGCGCATTCCGTCTAAAACGCCGCGTCGCAGATCTCGTGATCGCGGCGGGCAACCGCTGTCAGTTGCAACGCGTCCACGGGGACCGTGGCCGGGCCAAGGCCGCCGTCTAATGCGAGTGCGTATCGCACTCGCGGTTGCGCTTCTTGCCGAATAACTAACATGAGCCTCTCCACCCGCGATTACGATTACCCGCTTCCAGAGGAGTTGATTGCCCGCCATCCATTGGCGCGCCGCGAGGACTCCCGGATGATGCTGCTTACGCGGGCCACTCAACAGATCGATCACCGCCAATTCGCTGAGTTCCCCTCCTTTATTCACGCGGACGACCTTGTGCTTCTTAACGACACCAGGGTGATTCCCGCCAGAGTATTCTCCGATGATCGCCGCATCGAACTCCTCTTCCTTGAGAGTCGCGGCGCTAATATCTGGAAATGTATGGTCAAACCAGGGCGTCGCATGACGCTCGGGCGCCCGGTGACAGTCAAAGGGATTACTGGGGAAGTTATCGAAATCTGTCCCGAAGGCGAACGCGTGATCGCCTTTAATGATTCAATCGACTTGGACACGGCGGGAGAACTTCCCCTTCCCCCTTACTTCGAGCGGCCAGTGGAAGAAGCCGATCAAGAGCGCTATCAAACCGTTTTCGCCCGGAGCCGGGGAGCGATTGCCGCCCCAACGGCAGGGCTCCATTTCACCCCGGAGATCCTGGCCAAAGTGCCTCATGCCTTCATCACATTGCACGTCGGCGTCGGCACCTTCCGGCCAGTCCAATCCGAACTGATTACTCAACACCGGATGCATTCCGAGCGCTTCGAAATTTCAACGCCTGCCGCGACGGCAATCAACCGTGCAAAGCGTCTAATCGCAGTCGGCACCACAACGACCCGTGTCATGGAGGCGTGCGGACGCCCAATCCACGCGCAGACCGGGGCCACTGACATTTTCATTCACCCACCCTACGAGTTTCGCGCCGTGGATGGACTCCTCACCAATTTTCATCTTCCTAAATCGACCCTCCTCATGCTGGTAAGCGCCTTTGCCGGACGCGAGTTCGCCCTGGATGCTTATGAGAATGCCGTGCGCGAACGCTACCGTTTTTACAGCTACGGAGACTGCATGTTAATTATCTGACTTCCTGCCAGGGAGGGGCAGTTTGATACCGCCAATGCCCTGCGGTTCACCGCAGCGCTTACCATCTATCCAAACACAGCCACCTGCAGATCGCGCAGCACACAGAGATCTGCGGCATCGATCTGGCGCATCTTGCGCGCCCCGCTTTTCCGATGCGCCCCCAACTTCTCCCGGT
>JAYUPM010000212.1:0-1713 GCA_043760145.1 Spartobacteria bacterium | reverse complement strand
CATCCTGCCGCCCTCCCGAATGTCTAGGCGGCATCCTGCCGCCCTCCCGAATGTCTAGGCGGCATCCTGTCGCCCTCCCGAATGTCTAGGCGGCATCCTGCCGCCCTCTGAAGTTTGGGCGGCATCCTGCCGCACTTGTGGATCATCATTCGAGAGAAGTGCAATCCTCCAGACTGCTAATTGCCCAAATCCATCCACCAAAATTTGCTTAACTCGCTGCGGTAGGTTAGCACCGTTCCGAATATGAATTCGGTCGGCACCCCTTAACTTTTACCAACGCGCCCAATGAAACCTTTTACCAAAGCGGGATTCTTTATCCTTTCGCTCAAGGACGGAACGGTTTTGTCCGCAAGACATCTTGAGGTGCTGCCGGAGGGGATCAAAACGAGCATTGGCGGAATCGAAACGCTTATCAAAGCAGAAGAACTGGCCAAGAGTTGGCAGCTTTCAGGCGAGCTCCCCCTGGCGGAACTGGAGCACTTCTCCAATCTGGGCGCTGCATTGGTTTCCTTTGAAGGGGCCTTGACGAGGTATTCGCAAGAAACTGGAAGTGATCCCTTCACCAACGCGCACGGACCGGTGATGTTTGACGCAACCTCCCTCGCCTTCACTCTGGCGCCATTCCGTTCAAGCCAGGATATTGACCTCGCGGTGAGCCAGGAGTTTGTCGAGTGGACAATGGGCAACTGGAACCCGCCCTTGGAAGTTGGCGTCGACCTTTGCACGGAGGAGCTTCTGGATCTTTGCGGCCGATGGAGAACCCGCACCACAATTGTCACTGGATTGTCCGGCGTGAAGTTCCGGTTGCTTCATCCATTGGATGTTGTGTCTCAAAAACTGTTGCGCCGAAGCGAAGATACTTTTTCGGAAAGAGACGCCCTGGACATCGAATGCATTGTGTCGCGAATCAACCCGACAAAGGCTTCGCTCATCGCTCTCCTTGCGGAATCCCCGCATCGCTACAATCCCACACCGCAGGATCCGATGGTTCCATCCCAGCACGATGCCGTGATCCGTAACACGACCTGGTTTTTAAACCGGTTCATCCCCGGCGTTACCATTGATCAGATCGCGGAGGCTGCCTGGACACGGCGCGGCGAGGCGCTAACCGACATAGGGCTGGCACCGGCATCCGGTTCGCTGGCCGACCGCTTCACCTAACAAAACTCGATCTGGATGAACCCGGACATTAACCAAATCAAACAAGCCTGGCTGTATGAAGGCACAGCTCCAGACATTCAGGTGCTGACCAATCTAATGGCCAATCTAATGCCCGGACGCGACCGCGAGCTGGCAAGGATATTACTTGAGATCACCAAGGGAGTTCCAAGGCTCCACGACGGTGAAACCCGCCATCTATTGGCCGCGCGAAACCAGATCCTCCTGGAAAAATCCTTGAGCCGCACCGTTTAGCGCCCAAGGAGGGGCGGCATCCGTATCTGTTTAGCGCCTTTCGGGGTTTGTAGTTCCGGCTTCAGCCGGTCCGGGAAGGCGAAGTCAATAGTCAGAATCACAGGCATCCCATAGGAAGTCGGAAGAAAGGTCGGAAGATTTGGGGTGAAAACATTTTCTCGCCTATAATTTTCCTGCCTGCGTTCCCAAAAAATCCATCGTTTGAACCCCTGATGGAAGTCTCTCACTGGGTCCGCAGATTGCGCAGATTCTCGCAGATGACCGCAGATACTAAGCCCCGGAAGCGGACGTCATCAGGAT
>JAYUPM010000211.1:0-1714 GCA_043760145.1 Spartobacteria bacterium | reverse complement strand
AAAGTGATGGGCAAAGTGACGGTCCAGTTGTGCTCACTCTTTGTGCATGACGTGCTGGGCGCGGATGAGATTTTTCTTACCAATAGCTGGATCGGCGTCATGCCGGTGACTTCGGTCGATGGCCGCCTCCTCCCCTCCCAACAAATCGCGCGGCACCTAGCCACTCCATAACGCAGCGGAATCTCAACGCTCATGTCCTGGACGATCCTTCTCACTTACTTCCTGACCTGGCTCGTAATCCCGCATCTGCTGCTCTCCAACAAGCGGCCCGCGGCAACCCTCGCATGGGTTTGGTCTATCCTCCTTTTCCCTTTTGTCGGGCCCGCCCTTTACCTCATGTTCGGCGCCGACCGGATGAAGCGCAAACGGTTGCGCCGTGCCGCAAAAGCCAAGTTCCACCGGCACGGGGAATCACCGGGGGCCGCCATGAAGCTTGCCAACCAATCCCCGTCGGCGCTGGCATTGATCCGCGCACTTGGGAACATCAATCAGATTCCAGCGTCCACCGCCACCAGCCTGCGACTCCTCGTGGACGCCTCGATGTTTTATCCCGCGCTCGCCGAACGAATCAGAGCCGCCCGTCATCATATCCACATCGAGATATTCATCTGGCGCGAGGATTCGAAGGGACGCGAGTTCCTTGATTTGCTTGTGCAAGCGGCCAAACGCGGTGTCCAGGTCCGACTCTTACTTGACCAAATTGGATGCCTCGGGACCGGTCGCGGATTCTTCGCCCCATTGATTGCCGCCGGCGGCCAGTTCTCATGGTTTTACTCGCTCCCCTTCGGACGCCACTCACGATTCATGAACCTGCGCAACCACCGCAAACTTCAAATCATCGACGGCGAATACGCGTTTGTGGGCGGGATGAATATCGGGCGGGAATATGCGGGCGAAGACCCGGCCTGGGGTCCCTGGCGCGATACCCAACTCGAAGTCTGCGGCAACGTGGTGACTTTCTTGCAGGAAACCTTTGCCACCGATTGGCATTTCGCCACCGAGGAAAAAATTATCGGCCCGGAGTATTACCCGGAAGCCCAGGGCGGAATCGGTCATCATCTTTGCCAGGTCATTGCTGGCGGTCCCGATGCCCCGCGTGAACCAATCCCAACTTCACTCATCGCCCTGATCAATTTCGCCACCAAACGGGTTTGGATCGCAACCGGCTATTTCGCGCCGGACGTCCCGCTTTTATCGGCACTCTATATTTGCGCGGCCCGCGGAGTTGATGTGCGTCTATTGGTTTCTGAGAAAAGCGATCACCCGTATCTGGTTTCCGTTGGGCGCTCTTACTACGACGAGTTGCTGCGATACGGGATCCGGGTTTTGGAATACTCAAAAGGGATCAACCATTCTAAGGCGATCCTGGTGGATGAGGATTGGCTCATGGTTGGCTCGGCTAACTCGGATAACCGTTCGATGCGGCTCAATTTCGAGCTGAATCTTTTGGTCCATGCCCCGGAACAAGCTGCGGAACTGGAACAGATGCTGATGGAGGATTTCGCCGACAGCCACGAAATCACACTGGCCGAGTTTAGCCGCCGCCCGTTCACGCGCCGCCTTCTCGAAGCCACACTGCGTCCACTGGCCCCACTTCTGTAATCAGTAATCAGTTTCACAGCCATCCCACAGAGGAGAACTTTTTAACCACGGATGTCGCGGATGTTCGCGGATGGGGAGAAGGCCGAACCAGACTTTTTCGGTCCGGGTTCTT
>JAYUPM010000210.1:0-1724 GCA_043760145.1 Spartobacteria bacterium | reverse complement strand
GACGAGGACGAGGACGACGAGGACGAGGAGGAGAGGATCCGATTAATGGCCGCTATGACCTCGGCAACGCTCACCGCTTTCATGCAGCGAAAATCAATCGGGCATTCCCGTAAAAAACAGGGGCTGCATTCCACATGATGCCGGAGGACCTGATGGCGCGGGCCGAGCGGGCCGGTGAGGGAAGGTTCCGTTGACCCGAAAATCGCGACGACCGGGATGCCCAGCGAAGCGGCCAGGTGCATGGTGCCTGTGTCGTTGGTAACCAGCAGATCGCACGTGCGCAAATGCATGATCAGTTGGGCCAGCGTGGTTTTCCCCACGAGATCTTCGGCTTCGGCTTCCGCCTCCTTGAGGATTTCCTCAATGATCGACCGGTCCTTGGCGACCCCGAAGAGTTTCCAATGACAGCCCGTTTTTTTCCCCATCAAATTCATCACATCGGCGAAGCGTTCCGGCAGCCATCGTTTTGCGGGCCCATACTCGGCCCCGGCGCACAGGCCAAGAACCGGCGCTCGCTGTGGCAAGGATGAAGGATGAATTATGAAGGATGAAACAGAAGGCTCCCCCTCAATTTCCGCCCCCACAAACTTCGCGAGCGCGAGGTAATGGTGCACTTGATGCCGGGGCGGTTGCGCGATTTCCTGCTTCTTCTTTTTCGGCGCAAGAATTTGATTCAACAACGCCTTGCGCCAATGGCCCGGATAACCGACTCGGCGCGGGATTCCGGCAAGGAACGCCTCCAGGGCCGTGCGCAAAGAATTGGGAAAAATAATTGCGACCTCAAAGCGGTTCCTGATTTTAAAGGCAACGGCGAACACCGATTGGCCGGGTTTGATTGCAATGATTTCGTCCACTTCGGCGACCGTTTTCCAGAAATCCGCGAGCTTGGCCGGGGTCAAAACGGTGACATGCGCATCGGGTCGGCCACGTTTGATTGCCTGGACGGCGGGGACGCTCATGACCGCATCGCCGAGCCAATTGCTTGTGCGAATCAGGATCCGGAAAGGCTGAAGAGTCATTTCCCGGCCGATGGTGGTTCCGCGTTTATAAGTCGCCAGCAGAAATTTTGGTTTCGGCGTTTTCCAGCGATTATGGACCCAAAACCAATCGGCGGGCTGGCAGCGGATTTGGTCTTCCAAGGTGAGATTGATTTGCGCAGTAACGGCCGCTGCATCGCGGGAACGGGGCTGGATTGGTGGGCGGATCACCAGCTTCCATCGGCCCGGCCCATTGGAATAGACAGCGCCCGGAAGCAGTGCGGCTCCGGTCCGAAGTGCGAGTGTCGCCGCGAGCGAAGAGGTGGAGGCGAGCCGTCCAAAGAACGGGCACCAAACACCGGCATCGCCCGCATGCTGATCCACCAGGACCCCAACGCACCCGCCTTTGCGCAGCAGCTGTGTGGCGTTCTGGAAACCTTCTTTGCGTTCAAAAAGTTCGATCCCGAGCCGGGCCCGGTTCCGACGGATGGCGGCATCGATATATGGATTCCCGAGGCGCTGATAGACGGTCCCGCCGGGGCAGGGGAATGTGATCGGCCACATCTGCGCAAAGAGTTCCCAGTTCCCGATGTGGCTGATGACCATGATGATCCCACGCTTGGAAGCGACATGCGCATTGGCAATCTCGATCCCTTCCACCTCCACGATCTCCTTGATCTGATCCGCGCCAAGATGCGCGATCTTCAGGCTCGCAAGTGAATTGGCTCCGAGGTTTGCAAAATGCCG
>JAYUPM010000209.1:0-4145 GCA_043760145.1 Spartobacteria bacterium | reverse complement strand
CGGCTCCTGAATTCTCTGCGTTATGCCCTGGTTCAATTTTAGCTTTCAAGATTTCGCCGTTTCTTTTCTCAGCGTGCTCTTCGAGGGGATCCCGTTCCTGCTTCTGGGCTCCCTCATCGCCGGCCTGGTCGATGTCTTCCTTTCCCCCGAACGGATGACCCGGATTCTTCCCAAACGCCCGGGCGCTGCGATTTGCATGGGTGGTCTGCTGGGCTTGGTTTTTCCGATGTGCGAATGCGGCAGTGTGGTGGTGATCCGCCGGTTTTTGAAGAAGGGGCTGCCGCTCTCGTGCGCAACGGCTTACATGCTCGGGGCGCCGATAGTCAGCCCGATCGTGGCACTGAGCACATGGCAGGCGTTCAGCCAGAGCATTGATCCCGCCCCGCTGGTCATGGTCTCTTTCCGGCTCGGGATCGGTTACATGGTGGCGATCGCCGTCGGGTTCGTCGTCCATCGGATCCCGTTTGATCGAATCCTTCAGCCCTCCATGCTCAACGCCACCACGCGCCGCAAGGGATTGCAGGTCGCCGCTTCCCCCGAGCCCAGCGCCTCCACCGACCTGAACGAACTGACTCGCACGGCCAGTTTGCCGCACCGCTTCCTGATGGCGGTCCGATCGGCAACCGCGGATTTTCTTGATGTCGCGTTCTTCTTTATAATCGGGACCGCGATCACTTCGATCTTCAACACCGGGATTCGCCAGGATGTGCTGATCCCGTTTGCAAGCTCCCCTTTGCTCTCGATCACCTCTCTCATGGTCCTCGCTTCACTGCTCGCCCTTTGCAGCTCCACCGATGCATTCGTGGCCTGGACTTTCACCGCTTTCTCCCCAGCCGCGAAACTTGCCTTCCTCCTTTTCGGTCCCGTCTTCGACCTGAAACTTTTCTGGCTTTACGGTTTAATTTTCAAGAGGCGGTTTATTGTGTATCTCGGGCTCGGACTCTTTGTCGTAATAGCCCTGCTCTGCTGGCGCCTTGACGCATTGCAGATTCTGGGTCCCGGCGCTAATCTGTATCCACGCCCATGAACAAGCTCTTCGCTCGCTGGCTGCCTTGTGCCACCCTTGGGACATGGAGCGCCATCCTCCTCTATTTTTTTCTTAGTGGCCGGATCCAGGCGTTTCTGGCCCCGACATTCCGCCCGTATGTCCTGGTCGCGGGCATCGTGCTGGCGTTGATGGCTGCCACCTTCCTCTTCGCCGATGCCGATGCCGATTGCTGCGTAACCGATGAGTGCGGCCATTCGCTTGCCAGGTTCTCTTTTGGGAAAGTGCTCACCTTCATTATCCTGCTTCTCCCGATCAGCCTCTCCGCGGTGGTATCCCCGGATTCATTTGGCAAAGCGGCGATCCTCAATCGCGGCATTGATACCGATGGCTCCACGCTCCGGGTCCGCAAACAGCCACCGCAGACCAACGCTCCCCGCAACATGAATTTGTTGCCCCCCCCGGAAATGCCGCTTCCGACCAAGGACGGTGAAACGGCCACAGTGGTTGCTGCGCCGGCCGATCCGGAGCCGAGCCCTGCGCCTTCCGATTATCTGCAGCGCACGCCGGAAGGATACATAGTGGCGGAGGTTCTTGACCTACTTTATGCGGCCCAGGACAGCGCGTTGCGCAAGGATTTTGAGGGAAAAAAAGTGGAGTTGGTGGGGCAGCTCATGCCGGAAACGGGGGCGGCCAATGCAACGACGAAGCGGTTCAAGGCGGTGCGAATGTTCATGACCTGTTGTGCCGCCGATGCCCGCCCCGTCGCCACACTGGTGGAAACCGACCAGCTCCCGGATCTGCCCGAGATGAGCTGGGTGAAAATTGTCGGCACCTCGACTTTTCCGCTTGAAAACGGGAAACGGACAGCGGTCATAAAGGCGGAGCGGATTGAAAAATCATCGCCGCCGCAGGAATCGTTACTCTACTAAAAAGAACCGCTTCTGTCAGTGCGTTGACGGGACCCAGATTTTCGCCCAAGACTTATCCCATGCTCAAAGAGATTGCACAGCTTCTAATCCTCCAGGACCGCGACCGAAAAATTCGGACACTCAAAACCGAGCTGAAACTCACCCCGCTTGAGCGCAAGCATCTTGACGAAAAGTTGGCGGCGAGCACCGCGCATTTGGAGGCGGAGAAGCGAAAGGGAATGGAGATCGAGGTGGAACGCAAACGGCTCGAAAACGACGCCCAATCCAAGCGTGAGATGATCGCCAAGTTCAATATCCAGAAATTCCAGACCCGGAAGAACGAGGAATTCCAGGCATTCACCAATGAGATCACACGATTTGAGAATGAAGTGCGGGTGCTCGAGGATCGTGAGCTGGAGCTGATGGAATCGGCGGATGTGCAGAAAGCAATCGTTGCCGGGACGGAAAAAGAGGCCACGGAATTCAAGGCCCAGTATGCCCGGCAAGTGCAGCATTTGGGGGAAAAGCTGGCGGCGATTGAGGTGCAATTAAAGGAGATCGAAACGGACCGGGCCCGGCTGTCGGAAGGAGTCGAGGAAGACCTGCTCGATACCTATAACCGGCTCTTCACCAGCAAGAGTGACAGTGCCGTTGTCTCGCTCGAACACGAAGTCTGCACGGGATGCCACATGAAGCTCACACCCGCCACCTCAGCCAAAGTCAAGGCGGCGAGGGAAGTCGCCCACTGCGAACAATGCGGCCGGATTCTTTACGGAGAGTAACTGGCGACGCGGCACATTGGAGGAATAACGCGGTCTTCTTATTAAAAGTCTCCTCCTCGTCCTCCTCCTCGTCCTCGTCCTCGTTTTTTCCCAGTTCTATTGCGGTTCGTGGGAAAGCCTCCCGAAATCCCATCCGAAAGCGCCAGAGGACAGGCGCAGTCCAAAACCTTGCGGATGGCGGATGCACAAGCGGGATACACGATTGTCCCGCGAAGTTGCAAAGTTTTCGAAGGACGAAGGACGAGGACGAGGGACGAAGGACGAGAGAGAAGGGTTAGCGCAGGAAACGGCCGAGATTATCCCCTTCCCATGCCTTGGCCCGCCGGAACCAGTGGAATTTGCGTTCCCGCTCCCAAAATTTTTCGTGATGGACGATGCGCCGACCGCTGGCGTCAAAAATATCCGGCACCACTGCATGACACATCTCGTGATAAACCACGTATTCAACAAACCATGTCGGAACCATCGCCCGGTCCAGCAACGGATGAATCCGGATCACCCGGTCTTCCTCCTGGATCGTGCCGAACACAATCTCGTCCCTTGGCCGCTGCCGGCGTCTCTGCCCCCAGACGATTGTGTAATCCTTAAGCCGATTCCGGAAGTATCTGGCGTTGAGCTTATCGAAGATGGCGCGCAGATCGAAAAAGCGGCCTTTTTCATGAAAAGCGAATTGCCGTTGCATCGGCAGATTCAAGACAGAGACTTTGCGCTTTCGAGTAGGCATAACGGCTTTAAAAAACCTTCACGGCACTAAAAATACCGATGCCAATAACCGCCTGCAAGAACTAGCTTTCCAAAGACGAAGAATTTATAATTTGCTCTAATTTTTTCACCCGTTCGATCAGCTTGGGCAAACGCCGGATAGCAACCATTTGTTCCTTGGCTTCGCGAATCGGGACGGCAGGTGCCCCCCAAACGACCTCTTTGGCCCCCAAATTCTTGCTGACCCCGCCGCGGGCCGCGATTGTCGCCCCGTCGCCGATCTCAATATGGCCCACGGTGGCGGATTGCCCACCCATGGTGACGTAATTGCCGAGTTTCGTGCTCCCTGCTATGGCCGACTGTGCCACAATGACGCAGTGTTTCCCCACCACAACGTTGTGCGCGATCTGCACTAGGTTATCAATTTTCGTCCCTTCCCCTATCCACGTCCTCCCAAATCGCGCCCGGTCCACGGTCGTATTTGCCCCGATTTCCACGTCGTCATCGATCTGGACGATGCCGGTCTGGGGAATCTTGACGTGCCGGCCATTGGCGAACTCGAAGCCGAACCCGTCACTGCCCAGGACCACACCGCTATGGAGAATGACCCGATCGCCCACGCGGCATCGGGCACCGATCGTGACCCGGGCGGCAATATGGCAGTCGGTGCCCACCACGGCGTCGTGTCCCAGGTAACCGTGGGCGCCGATCACCGAGCGGGCACCGACCTTCGCCCCGTCTTCAATGACCGCGTGCGGCTGGATG
>JAYUPM010000208.1:0-4149 GCA_043760145.1 Spartobacteria bacterium | reverse complement strand
GATGCGAAGAAACCCCAAGGTCCAGGAGCGCCCCGTCGATTGTGCCGATACCCAGGCCATCGAGCAGCTCGTCCACTTTCTCGAAACTTCCCGGGATCGCTGTGAACCGGTCCCCAGCCCCGGCCAGACGGCGCATCGCATACGCGATCGCATCAGGATCCTGGTCGAGTCCAATCACTCGGGCTCCCTTCTCCAAAAGCTCTTCGGCATGCCCGCCTCCGCCAAGCGTGCCGTCAACAATCAGCCTCCCCGCCGCCGGCATAAGATGCCCAACAGTTTCCTTTAACAGGACCGACTCGTGATACTCGTGACGGGGCGTTTTCAAAGTGGCAGCACGCCGCGGCGTTGTCGCCCGCGGCATCGCTTGTATTTCGGCTGGCGCGATCATAAACCGAATGCTGTAAAGTGGGCTTTGGTGCCGGACCCGGTTTTCTTGCTCCCGGCGTTCCATGTCTGGACGTTCCAAATCTCAAAAATCCCAAGCACACCGACCAGCGTGACATCGCCCTTCAGGTGGAGTTGCTCGCAAAAGTCTTCCGGCAAAGTGAGCCTCCCTGCCTTGTCGAGGTTGCATTGGCGCGTCCCCGAGCCGAGGTCCCTTAAAAAATCGATCCGCGCCTTCCCCTCCAGCTCGTTGTTGGCTTTGCTCTGGAGCCGCTCCAGCTCGGCCAATGGCATTACTTTCAAACAATCGCCGGTAACACCGGGGCGTAGAAAAAACTCTGCTTCCGGGACAAATCGCCAGGCGGAGGGGATAGTGATCCTGGATTTGCCATCAATAGCATGGCAAAACTCGCCTACAAAAAGAGGCGTGGCCGAGATTGAAGGAGTTGAAGACATGTGCGGTCGTTTTGGGAAATCGTCCCTTTTTCACCCAAAACGACCCGCGTTATCTACTCACTTCCTCAAAAGGTCAACGCGTTTTCCTTACAAAATCACTTCGCGCCACGTCCAGCCGCTGCGTGGGTGCCGCCCCCAGGCCGCCAATGGTGTCCGATCCCCGGCTTTTCGACCTCGTCCCTCGTCCTCGTTCTTTTCAGACTTCAGACTTCAGACTTTCGCCCTCGTTCTTCGTGATATGCCCACAATGACGACGGGGGTCAGTCAACCGCTGTCCTACATAAACTTTTAATCCCCCATCTTTCAATCTCCCTCCTCATTCCCGCAGCACCGCGACTCAGACAAACACGCTTTCCCAGCGGCTGGAAGCCGCCGCTCCCAGTTTCCCCCAAGGAGGGGCGGCATCTTGCCGCCCATGTTTTTCAAGGGAAGGGAGCGGGCAATTGAAAAATGAAAATTGAAAATTTGAGGAACCGAGACACCAGAACAGCTGCTCTCGTCCATCCAATTTTCAATTTTCATTTTTCAATCAACAATTTTCAATCTCCCATCCAGCGGCCGATACTTAGACAAACACGCTAAACAGATACCGGCTTCCAGCCGCCCTCTGGCCTGTTATGCCAAATCACAGCGTCGCTTTGATCCACAACCTGCCAATGCGCCCCGCTGCGCCCATTTTCATACTTCATAATTCATAATTCATCCTTTTCTTCCAGGGTTGCGGTTGGTTTTTACAGGAGGTCGATTGCGAGTTTTTGGCGGCGACCCCGGGAAGTGACACCTCACATTTTAACCGCAGATTGGCGCAGATACCGGAAAGAGGAGAATGGTCTACGTGCAGTCGCCTCTCCCTCCCTTTATCTGCGTCCCTCTGAGAGCCCGCAATCTGTGTGAAAATGACGGATTGCATGCAGGCTCAGGACTGGCCATCTTCACCGGCGCTATATGAAAACCACATTGCAGATTATTGCTCTCGTTGCGTTGGGATTGTCGGCCGTCCAGGCCGCGCCCGTCGCTCCCACTCTCAAAGGCGACCTGATCGCTGTTGACGGTAAAAAGGCCAAAAGGTTCGATGACACGAAATTGGCGGGGACGAAATACTTTGCGGTTTATTACTCGGCAAGCTGGTGCGGGCCTTGCAAGGCTTTCACTCCGAAGCTTGTGGAATGGTATAATAAGACCAAACCAACGCATCCGGAGTTCGAGCTGATTTTTGTGTCGAGCGACCACTCGGAGAAGGCGATGGAGAGTTACATGGTGAAGGACGCAATGCCGTGGCCGGCGCTGGCGTTCGATAAGAAGAAAGGGAACAAGTCAGTGGTGAACTACGGGGGGCGGGGAATACCCTGCCTGGTCTTGATCGATGCTGATGGAAATGTCCTTTCGCATTCCTACGAGGGAACCACTTATGTCGGCCCACACAAGGTGATGGAGGACATAGACAAGACACTCGCCTCGGCTTCCGGGACGGCCGCAACTCCCGCAGCGGGGACAACAGTGTCGGGCGCAGGCGGCGGGTCACAGGTCGGGACCGCGCCGGTTCCGGCGAAGACCCACACAACGCAGGGCTCGAACTTTGACGAGGTCTTCAAGAAGAAGTAGGGGGAGTAATCAGTTATCAGTTATCAGTGATCAGTGGTCAGTAATCGGCGCTTCAGCCCTCTCACTCCCACTCTCAAATTAACCGCAAAGAACGCATGGAACGCATAGTTCCAGAAGCTTGGAACCCCTTTGCGCTCTTTGTGTTCTCTGCGGTTGATGTTTGCGGTTAACGGGAGAACCGCTGATGAACGCTAATGCACGCTAATCATGAGATGGGAACCCCGAAAAAGGCGGCGGAAGCAGGTGCCCTGACGCGGAGGCGTGTTCGATGAAGGTTTAGGCGCATGTCTGAGGCCACCGACTGTCATAAGACTCTGGATAAATCTCGTCGCTGACCAGGTTGCGAACTCCGAACGGCCAAACCAATAACAAAACTAATCTGCGCTGCTTCTGAGTATCGAAACAATCTAGCTGAACCAGCGTGAACTCGCTCTTCATGCCGGACTGCTTGAACGCTGGCTGGCATCTGACTCTGCGTATATCCAAACCGCGACGGCTGCAAAATCTCCGGGCGTGTCTCATACACACACGGTCCAAAGTGCAGTGAACGAACCAAAGCAGATACATTAGAGCCGGAACACCGACCACAACAAGCGCAACAATCAATACCGAGCGCGTCATAATGCGCCTAACATGGACAGCTGCTGTATATTTCCGGGGCTGCTGTGGTTCTGGGCCATCGCGCGAACGACAACACGACCGCCTTCGGGAGGCGAGTCCGAAAAACTGGGGCGGACAAATCTCCCGGCTCGTTATGGTTTGCGCCTCGGACCCGCATCGGTCGCCAGCCGGGGTCTCGATTATGCGGGACCCTGCCGCCCCCTCCGGGGCGGATTCATTGGTCGCGAGGGGGTCCGTTGGCTGGCCTTCCCCCAATCGTCCTCGTCCCTCGTCCTCGTCCCTCGTTCTTGTATTTTAGAGCACTGAACGAACCACCCAGCCAAAGATCGAGGACGAAGGACGAGGACGAAGCGGGGCCCTCCCTGCCTCGTATCCACATCATCCCTCGGGGGAAGCGAGGATCAACGCGAGACGCTCGCGAAGGACCGGGGAGAGCCCCGGGAGCCATGATTCATCAACCAAGCCGACAGAGACCAAGTCGCGCAAGTGAACCCGATCCTTGTCGCGGAAGGCGTTCAGTTTCATCCGCACAAGGGCTTGGAGCGAGATGAGGCGGAACTCTCCGGCGTCCTCGCTCTCGTCAACCCGGGCATTGGGTTCAGGCTGATCAGGACGTGTATTTTCCTCCGCGAAAACGATATGCAATGCGTCGCTGATCTTGCCCTCGGCGCCGTCGCGAAAGACATCAAGCGTTCCCCCATGACCGAGCGAAGCGACACGACGATGGTGGAACCCGGCTGCGGCCAGCGCAATGGTCGCGGCGGGAAGGTCCGCACGCGCAAGGAGGATATCCACGTCGCGGGTATTGCGGACCGCGGCTTCATCGGCACGCGAAACCCACGCGGCGACCGCGTTGCCGCCGACGACAGCATAAGGGACGCGCGCCTCCGCTAACGCCGCTGCGGCACGAAGCAGGCGGCGGCGGACCTTTTCCACGGCCTCACTCATGCGTGGCCATGAAACTGGATGGAGAGTTTTAGCCATACGGGAATCGCACAAAAGGTTGTGTCGCTTGCGATAAGGAGTCGAGGCCCGATTGGGGGGGGGGCGGTCTTAATCGTCCTCGTCCTCGTCCCTCGTCCTCGT
>JAYUPM010000207.1:0-1728 GCA_043760145.1 Spartobacteria bacterium | reverse complement strand
CTTCGCCATGTTCCATGACCCAGCCGGCGATGCCGCGGCCGCGGGGGACAATCAGCTTTCTGGGGGATTCGGGAGATGCGTGGAAATCGGGCGTGCTGGAATGGGTGAGCTCAAGGTCGCCTGCGGAGTTGGTGAGGAAAAGCGACGCGGCCTCGACCCGCAAAACGCGGCGGGCGACGTCGAGGATGGCGGGGAGCAACTCATCGGTTTTGCTGATTCCATTGATCAAGGCGCTCACTTCCACGAGGCCTTTATAGACTTCGAGCAAATGCTGGGTGCGATCGGTGGCCGGGACCATTGCGGCGGATGTTCGGGAGGCTGAAGGCAAAAGCAAGTCCTCGCATGAATAGGTGCCACCCACTTTTAAGAATTTTTTGAAACCTCCTTGAATTGCTCTGGATTAAAACGCGTCTTAATTCATCGTGCTCCCTCAAATGAAGACTTTCCTTTTTGCCCTTATTTTTTCGGTCGGCTCGATCACGTTGCATGCGGCCGACACCGCTTATAATGCGTTGCGTGTTGTCGGAAAGCAGAGCGGGGCGGATTCATTGAACCGGGTGGCGGAAGTCCACGGCCGCAACGGGGTGCCCGCCCCGGCTGTGTGGAAGGTGGTCTTCGAGGAACCGAGGGCGCGGGGCGGGGTTCGCGAGATGGAGGTGCAACGCGGCCAGGTGATCTCCGAGCGAACTCCCACTGGCAAGGTCCTCGGATCGGCGATGAATTTCAACCAGCTCAATCTCGATTCCGATGGGGCTTTCACCATTGCCAATCAACAGGCGGAAAAGGCGGGAGTCGCTTTTGATCGCGTTGATTATTTGCTGAAGGCGGGTGCCAATGGCGGGGCACCCGTTTGGGAGCTCAAACTCCTCAATAGCCGCGAAGGGCAGGTGGGTTCGCTCCATATTGCCGCAGATAGTGGCACCGTCCTGCGTCAGGAGGGCCTGGCAAACCGCGACCGGTCTGCGGCGTCCAAGCATCGTGATTCTGAAGCGGAGGATCGCGATTTCGTTGAGCCCACGCGCGATGCCCGCCCCCCTGATGAAGAGAAGGAGCGGATTCGTGATGCCCCAAGTTTATTTCGCAGAGCCGGACGGCACTTCGAACGCCGTGGTTACCAGATCCGGAATTTTTTCACGGGAAAATGATGGGCGGTATGGGCCGGGGTGGACTCGATCGAGCCGGTGGACATTCCTGACAGCCGAAGAGATTGAAATTGCGGCTGGCAGACGCCGCAGGGGTTATTTAGCATCACGCGCAATTTATGGGAAATCTACTCATTGGTCTAATCGCTGTCGTTGGCCTTATTTCGGCCATTGTCATTTTCAATTTCTTCGGGCTTTGGTTGCGCGCCCGAATTTCCGGGGCGCCTGTCGGGATGGGAACATTGATCGCGATGAAGTTGCGAGGGGTCCCGGTTGCCCAAGTTATCGATGCCCGGATTACTGCAGTGAAGGCCGGGTTGCCCATTGATACTGATCCGTTGGAAGCCCATTACCTTGCGGGCGGCAACGTCAACTCAGTGATTCTTGCGCTGATTGCGGCGGAAAAATCGGGGATCCTCCTCACATTCGATCATGCCCGGGCCATTGACCTCGCCACCAAAGGCACAGGCAAGACGGTGCTTGATGCGGTCAAGACCAGCATTAATCCACGGGTCATTGATTGCCCCAATCCCGCCACCGGAAAGTCAACCATCGATGGCGTGGCCAAGGATGGAATCGGTGTGAA
>JAYUPM010000206.1:0-1729 GCA_043760145.1 Spartobacteria bacterium | reverse complement strand
TGCTCCATCAACTCGCGCGTCTTTACGAAAGCACCGAAAGCGAATTCTCGCGCCAGCGGATCCGCCAATACATGAGTCGGCGGACTTGTTCGGCGTGTGGCGGGGCCCGCTTAAAGCCGGAGATCCTCGCGGTCACGCTTCAACGCAAGCCGACCGGGGAACCAAAGGCCAAAGAAGAGCATGTCAACATCAACCAGTTTAGTCGGCTGACAGTGGACCAAGCGCAGGCCTTCATTGAGAAGCTCGCGCTAAACTCGCAGGAGGAATGGATCACGACTGAGGTGCGCCGCGAGATTACGAACCGGCTCAGGTTTTTAATCGAAGTCGGGCTGGGTTATCTGAGCCTCGACCGTGAAAGCGGCACGCTTTCAGGCGGGGAAGCCCAACGGATCCGGCTGGCGACCCAGATTGGAAGCGGCCTCGCGGGCTGCCTTTACGTGCTGGATGAACCGAGCATCGGTTTACATCAGCGCGATAATGACCGGCTCATCGGCACCCTGCGGCGGCTCCGGGATCTGGGCAATACGGTGATCGTAGTCGAGCATGATGAGGACACGATCCGGGCCGCCGATCACATCATCGATCTCGGGCCCGGCGCAGGGGTTCGTGGCGGACAAATTGTCGCGCAAGGTTCACTCGAAGAGATTCTCGCGGTCGAGGGATCGTTGACAGGCCAGTATCTAAGCGGCCGGGCGCGGATCCCGGTCCCCCGGCAACGACGCCAGCCCCAGTTTGTGGCGCCCGACGAACCTCGGGCTGGAAGCAAGGCCCCCGCGCAAAACAAGAATCGCCCGGGATGGCTGACGCTCCATGGCGCGGCCGAGAACAACCTTCAAAACTTAACGGTCTCCTTTCCGCTGGGCTGCCTGACCTGTGTCACCGGAGTATCCGGAAGCGGCAAATCAACCTTGGTCGATGACATCCTGCGCCGGGCGCTCTTTCGTTATTTTTACCGATCCAAGGAGCGGCCCGGGAAGCACGAACGCATCGAGGGGTTGGACCAGATCGACAAGGCTATTGTCATCGATCAAACCCCGATTGGCCGCACCCCGCGTTCCAATCCGGTCACTTACACAAGCGCCTTCGGACCGATCCGCGATCTCTTCGCCGGCTTGCCCGCGTCCCGGATTCGCGGCTACGAACCGGGTCGCTTCAGTTTCAACGTGAAGGGGGGCCGATGCGAGGCGTGTGAAGGCGACGGGATGAAAAAAATCGAGATGCATTTCCTCGCCGATGTTTACGTGGAGTGCGAGGTCTGCCGGGGCCGCAGGTATAACCGGGAGACTCTTGAGATTACTTACAAGGGCAAGAACATCGCGGATATCCTCGACCTCACTGTCGATGAAGCGGCCCGGTTTTTCCGAAATGTCCCGCAGGTTTGTGACAAGCTCCTCGCGCTCGAAGACGTTGGATTGGGATACGTCCGGCTCGGACAGTCCGGCACCACGCTTTCCGGAGGTGAAGCCCAGCGCATCAAGCTCGCCGCCGAATTGGCCAAAAAAGCCACCGGCCGGACCCTCTATATTCTCGATGAACCGACCACCGGCCTTCATCACGCCGATATCCACAAGCTGCTCGAAGTCTTGCAAAAATTGCGCGATGCAGGCAATTCCCTCATCATTATCGAACACAACCTTGAAGTAATTAAGTGCGCGGATTGGATTATCGACCTCGGGCCGGAGGGTGGCTCCGCGGGTGGGCGGATTGTTGGCGAGGGAACGCCGGAAAC
>JAYUPM010000205.1:0-4163 GCA_043760145.1 Spartobacteria bacterium | reverse complement strand
GCTGGACGCACACGGTGGACAAGGATTCAAACTGGGCGCTCCAACTTTACTACGACCGCAATGACCGAAACAACACGGACGGGTCCCTCCACATCCGCTGGGAAACTTACGACATCGATTTCCAGTATGGCTTCCGGCTGGGCGAATGGCAGAAGGTGACCTTGGGCCTGGGCTACCGCTTCGTCGATTTCCATGGGTTCCCGATCCCCTCGGACGACGGTTTCGAGATCGATTTTTCCCCCGCATACAGGACCACCCATCTCTTCAGCGCGTTTATTCAGGATGAAATCACGCTGGTGCCGGAGCGAGTGACTCTCACACTGGGCTCGAAGATCGAGCACAACGATTTTACCGGCTACGAGGTGCAGCCCAGCGCGCGGTTGCTCTGGACGCCGACCGAGAAGCAGAGCGTGTGGGCGGCCGTCTCGCGGGCGGTGCGGACCCCGAGCTTCGTCGAGGACGAACTCGCGTTCACTGTGGAGGACGTCGCCCCGGGAGTTTTCACGCAGGCCCGCGGCAACACGGGTTTCCAATCCGAGAAGCTCCTCGCATACGAGCTTGGCTATCGAGTGCAGGCGACGCCGAAGCTCTCGTTGGATACGGCGCTTTTTTACAACGTTTATGACAATCTGGTCGCTTACCTGACCACTGGCGAGGTGACTGCCCCCCCTGCACCGATTTTCATCCTGGCGCCCCCCGTTAACCGCCTCGAAGGCGAAGCCTACGGGGCGGAGGTGGCGGTCACATGGCGGGTGACGGACTGGTGGAAGCTCTACGGCGCATACACGTTTCTTCAGATGAATATTCACAGTAAAACGCATGGCCTGACTGCCGCCCAGCGGGAGGCGCTCGCCCCGCAGGAAACCAGGATCGAGGGGCAGAGCGCGCGGAACCAAGTCTATCTCATGTCGTCTTTCAACCTCCCAGCCAATGTCGAACTCGACCTCATCGGCCGATACGTGGACAGCCTCCCCGGCTCGCCTCCCGGCATCAAAAGCTACCTCACCCTCGATGCCCGCCTTGCGTGGAAGCCGCGCGAGAACCTCGAAATCGCGATCATCGGGCAGAACCTGATCGGCGACCAGCATCTCGAGTTTGGAAGGGACTTAAGGGTGGGCGGGCCGCTGAACGAAGTCCCGCGCGGCATATACGGAAAAATCACATGGGAATTCTAAGAAGAGATTCGGCACTCGCGACCGCCATTTTCATGCGCGACTCTCGCGTCGGCATCCTCCTCGGCGGCCTCTGCGCAATGCTCGGCATCGTTCCCGGCGGCTGGGCTGCCGATCCAACCCCGAGCGCTTCAGCCTCCACGGAGGTGCCCGGCACCATTACGGCGCTGAAAAAGCTCACCCTTGAAGACCTGATGCGCGTTGAAGTGACGAGTGTTTCGCGCTCGGCAAGCTCCGTCGGGCAGACGCCGGCGGCGATCTTTGTCATCACGCCGGAGATGATCCGGCGCTCGGGCGCGACCAGCATCGCGGAGGTGCTGCGCATGGTGCCGGGCCTGGCGGTGGCACGTATTGATTCGGGCAGGTGGGGCGTCGCCTCGCGCGGATTCAATACTCGCTTTGCCAACCTGCTGGTCCAGGTGGATGGCCGCACGGTTTATACTCCGATCAACGGGGGCGTGTTTTGGGCCCACGTAGACTATGTGCTCGAAGACATCGAGCGCATCGAAGTCATCCGCGGCCCCGGCACCAGCGTGTGGGGTGCCAATGCCGTCAACGGCATCATCAATGTCATCACCAAGCCGACCCGGGAGACCCAGGGCGTGCTCTGGAGCGCCGGCGGCGGCACCGAAGAGCGCGCATTCTCAAGCTTCCGGTTTGGCGGCGCGCTGGGAGATAACATCCATTACAGGGTTTACGGCAAATGGATGGAGCACGACCACGGATTCAATCTCGAAGGCGATTCGCGCGACGACTGGCGTAATGGGCAGTTTGGCTTCCGGCTCGACTGGAACCCCGCCAATGACGACACCATCACCTTCCAGGGCGACTACTATCATGGCCTGCTCGGCCGCCGCGATTTCCGCCCGTCGCCGGAGACTCCCCCCTCATTCATTCGCTCCAATACTGAGGACGACGAGTCTTCAGGCGGCAATCTGCTCATGCGGTGGACTCACCAGTTGGGGGAAGGTTCCAACTGGGTGCTGCAAGCCTACTACGATTACAGCGCCCGGCGCGGGACCGAGGGAACCTACGCATACTCGGCCAACACGATCGACGTGGACTTCCAGCATCAGTTTCCGCTCTGGGACCGGCAGAAGGTGATTTGGGGCCTCGAATATCGGTTCACCGGGCTCTTTTGGAGAGGGAGCGCAGTGGGTTTTGACGACGGATTCAACAACGGCCCGGATCGCGCATTCGTTGAGCGCAACCTCTTCAGCGCCTTTTTGCAGGATGAAATCAAGATCGTCGAAGACCGGCTCTTCCTGACGTTGGGTTCCAAGTTTGAGCACAACGAAATCACCGGCTTTGAGTATCAGCCGACGGCGCGCCTGCTCTGGACGCCAACCCAGCGCCAATCGGTATGGGCGGCCGTGACGCGCGCCGTTGCGGCCCCCACATTTCTGGAAAACGATCGTCAATTAACGACTCTGCCCCTTGCCCCTGGAACTTCATTCTTCGGGGAGCGTCGCAACAACCGCGATCTCGATTCGGAGCAAATGATCGCTTACGAGCTGGGCTATCGGGCGCAAGTCACGGACAAATTTTCATTCGATGCGGCTCTCTTCTTCAACCGCTACGACCGCCTCCTGGTGGCGCAGTCCGGAATTGCGAGCGTGGATCCGGCCACGGGAGCTTTGGTTTTGCCGCTCCAAACAACCAATGGCGCGGATGCCGACACTTACGGCATCGAACTGGCAGTGACATGGCAAATTGCCCCCTGGTGGCGGCTCTACGGGCAATACACCTATCTACAGATGAACCTGCATGCGGATCGTAAACTCCCGCTGACCAGCCGGTTCGGCGCGGAGTTGATCGAGAAGCAAAGTCCGAGCAATCAGTTCTATATCCGCTCCTCCTGGAACCTGCCCGGCAACATTGAGTTCGACTTGATTGGACGCTACGCGGATAACCTTTCCGGATTCACCCCGGGCATCAAGAGTTATGTCACCATGGATGCGCGGCTCGCGTGGAAACCGCGCGAGAATCTCGAATTTGCAATCGTTGTCCAAAACATTCTCGACAGCCATCATCCAGAACTTGGCACCAGCCCGGTGGTCCAAAGCCCGCTGGTCGAAATCGAGCGTGGCATATACGGAAAAATCACATGGGAGTTTTAAGAAGACATCTGACACTTGCGCTTGGCATCCTCGGCGCCCTCCTCCTCACGAGCAGCAGCGCGCTTGCCCAATCGCGCGAGTATGAGTTGAAAGCGGTCTTCCTGCTCCACTTCACGCGATTCGTGAAATGGCCGGCCAGCGCTTTGCCAGCGGGCGCCCCGTTCACCATCGGTATCGTCGGCGGCGATCCGTTCGGCGGCGCCTTGGACAGGGCGGTTCAGAACGAAACTGTCTCCGGAAGAAAAATTGTCGTCCGGCACGGCGGCGACATGAGCGGCTGCCAAATCGTGTTCATGAGCAAGTCCAGCGGCAGTCCCAGCGCCGTCTCAGGTCCCGGCATTCTTATTGTCGGCGAGTCCGCGGGATTCGCGCGCCAGGGCGGCATCATCGAATTCACGCTCAAGGGCAATGCCGTCAACTTCATCATCAACGCCGAAGCCGCGCAAAAGGCGGGACTGCGAATCAGCTCGAAGCTCTTGAAACTCGGACGGGCGAGCGCATCAAACTGAGCCCACCGGACGGGTCCGTAACGCGGAGGATTCAAAAGACTTAACGCAGCAATTGGCCGGGCTCGGTCGGAAGGTCAAAACGCTGGTCGAAGGGGTCAAGACCTGATCCGTGCATCAGGTGGGGGTGCCGCCTTGGGAAAGGCAGGAAAAACACTCATAAGCGGGCGGTCCCTCTAGCCGAGTCACACAAGGAAAGATGTGAATTTTATGCAAAAAAATCCGATCCCTCACCCCAGTTTCCAACACTCCGCCTACGAAGGCGCGGCCCCGCATCTGTTTAGCGTGCCCATCGCGAAGCGATGCCTGCAACGTAGCGCAGGTTTCCAAACCTGCTGTGTCGCCGACTTCCAAGTCGGCATGGC
>JAYUPM010000204.1:0-4167 GCA_043760145.1 Spartobacteria bacterium | reverse complement strand
GCAATTTTACCACAAGTCCGCTCACTTCGAGTTGAGGGATCTCGCGAATGAACTTGTAAGCGTCCTGGGGACTCCACGCCAGGGCTTGAAAAAGTCGGCGCGACTCGAGCAGGTCACGAACAAGCACGCTTTTTTCCGCCGCATCGCGGACTGGCTGGAGGAGCGAGTCGAGCGCGGCCTGGTCTTTCTGGCCGGCATAAGTTTGGAGCGCGCGGCCCAATGGGATATGCTGGAGCTGACCCGACGCCGAGAGCCGATCCGTATACGTGGCCAGGAAAGCAAATGGGAGCTGCTCGTTGCGCTTGTTCTCTGCGAGATGAAATGTCACCCGGCCCACGAGATGCCAGAGCGGGCTGCGTTCGCGCAACCAGCCTTCCAAGCCCTGGAGATGCTCCCCTGCTTCCTCGGCAACCGTGTTTTGAAAATCGCTCCAGAGCCGCAGAATCAATTCGTCGTTAATGTATTCTGAGCCGCGCATCGGCGGGGCTTCCGCAAGAAACGCCGCGCGGACGCCGGACTCTGGTGCTTGCACTGTCATCGGATCCCGGGTCTGACAAAGCCGCGCAACATACTGGCGTCCCCATTCCCGGGCCCACGCGAGCGAGGCCCCGACATCCTCCTTCAATCCTGTGGTTGCGAGGCAAAGCAATCCAGCCGTGTCGCTTTTCGCAAAAGCCGAATCGATCCCCGCGACCCCATAAGTCCCATGCGTCCCCAGAACGAGGCGGGGCTCCGGTGAACAGTAAAGGGAATCCTCAATCATCGGAGCCTCGTATGGCGCACGCCTGCTTCCGGTGCAAGCCCGGCGGGCGGGCAATCCCCGTTAAAAATCAGTGCAGGAAATCTCCGCATTACGCTTTGCGCTTTGTGCATTTTCTTTGACGATGGGCGAAATGAATCGTTGCGAGGAACAACCCGGCCGGATCATTCCCGTCGTGAACCCGAGTCGATGTGAAAACAAAGGCCCGTGCGTGGAGGCATGTCCTTATGATGTGTTTGAAATTCGCGCCCTGACAGATGCGGAAACCCAGCGCCTGAGTTGGCGGACCCGGTTCAAGGTCTGGGTGCATGGGGGCAAACAGTCGTTCGTGGTGCGCCCGGAGGCGTGTCATGCGTGCGGGGCGTGCGTGCCAGCGTGTCCGGAAAAGGCGATCACCCTCTCCCGTGTCGCACAATGAAACGGGCGCTCCTTATTCTTGGCCTCATTGTTTCCCTTTGGGGCGTGATCTCGCTTCCATTCGGCCAAAGCGGCGTGCCCAAACGAACCGCTGACTTGTTCCGGTTCTCGGGACAAGGCCTCTTCGATTCCGGCGGAATCACCCTGCTCGGCATCGGATTGTTCCTCATTTTTTTTGCCGCCCTCATTCCCCGCCGACAGGACCGCAAGTAGGCATCCGCGTCCCCCGGGCCCGGCCCGTTGACCGGGCATTAATGTTCATCAGTGGTTTCATCGGCCTTCTCATCTGCGGCCTCATGTTTGGGATTTGGTTCCAGCGACAGGGATTTTCTGAATTGGAAGGTTGCCTTCTTTGGAGAACCTCCTGCATTCTGGAGTTCATGTCGCACGACGACGCCATCAAAACCGAAGGCATTGTCAGGGATGTTTTGCCTGGAACCCTTTTCCGGGTGGAACTTATCAACGGTGCTCTCGTGCTTGCCCATATCTCGGGGAAAATGCGCAAGCATTTCATCCGGATAGTCCCCGGCGACAAAGTGGAGTTGGAGCTTTCGCCGTATGACTTGGGGAAAGCGCGGATCGTTTTTCGCGCGCAATAGCTGACTTTATACGCGCACAACCCGTCCCAAAAACGTTAAAGCAGGCAGCCCCCATCAGTCCCCACTAACGCCAAAAAACCACAATCTGCCCTCCCACGAAGTGGCCAGATCAATCTCACAAACCGCCAACCGCTTAAAACATCAACCAGACAAAAACCGATTATGCCCGAGCAAACCAATAACCCAAAATCAGAAACCGCCACATCGAGCCTGAAGGACAACCTTGAGAGCACAAAACAGCATCTCCGGGAAGCCGGCGACGCTTTGCGCACAAAATTTGAATCTTCCAAAGACCAGGTCATGGGAGCCGCAGACGATCTGCGCGCTGCTGCCGAAGCGAAGGCCCACGAGTTGCGCGAACGCGCCGAGCTGAAGGCCCAGGAGTTTCGGGGCCGCGCCGAAGAGGTATATGACGATGCCCGCCAACGGGCCCGGACCCTCCAGGATGATGGCGAGCAATACGTCCGCGATAATCCCACGCGCTCGGTTTTGACGGCCCTTGTAGCCGGCTTTGTCCTGGGGCTAATCATCCGGCGCTGACCTTGTTCGGTTCTCGCGTGTCTGCAACGACCTAAAGTCTGGACCCACGACTCGAAACTGAAGGCGGGTTTTTCCGGCACGGCGTGGCGCTGGTCTCCACAGTGCTCGCTTACCTCAAGGCGCGCTTTGAACTCGCGGGGTTGGAAAGCAAGGAAGCCGGGCTCCATTACCTCATCGTCGTTGCCTTGATTTGCGGGGGACTCATGATCGTCGTATTCGGATATTTATTCCTCTGCCTTGCCCTCGTCTTCCTCGTGGCGTGGGCCTTGGGAGACGGTCATGCGTGGATCTGGGTCACCCTCGGAATGGCGCTACTCCATTTTTGCGTTGGCGCACTCCTTCTCTTTCTGGCGAAGAAACGATTTGCCGCCCCGATGTTTGAATCCACCCTTAATGAGTTTAAGAAAGATCAGGAATGGCTCAACTCCAAGACCGCAAAAACGCCTTAAGCGATCAGCTCCATCGCGCCCGCGCTGGAATACAGCTCCACGCCAATGGGGCCCGGGCCAACGTCGATCTTGGGGCCAAGGTCCGCGCCTCGTTTTCCAAGCATCGCCTCGGATGGATCGGGGCAGCTGCTCTGCTCGGCCTGATTCTCGTAAGGAAGCCGTTTCGAAGAAAAAAGGGTGTCGTAAAGGCCACGGCGGACTCAGTCCAAAAAACCACTCTTGCCGCCGGGATCGGACTTGGAGCTGCGAAAATCCTCTTTGATCTCTCCAAGCCAATGCTCATCGGATGGGCGACGCGGCGTTTGAGCCAGATGGCGAATCGGAACGAGAAGCGGTCCTCAAAGATTCCGTGAATCCTGGATGGGCGCGCATCCTGCCGCCCCTCGTAGGAGCGACGTCTCGTCGCTTTCTGCAATCCCAGGTGTCGCAGGTGTCTGCCGCCGACAAGAAAAAGCGGCGGGACGCCGCTGCCACGAAGAAATCAAAGCGTCTTTTGGGAGCCCGATTTATTTTACGGTAACTCCTTCTTGCTTTTCCCCTCCCGGTTGAGTGCTCTGGTGGGTCAATGGCTGACACAGATATCCCCATCAACGGCGAATTCCAAACGCTGGCGCACGTCGATCAATACCTGCAGATCGGACAGGCATCGGATGCCTCCGATATTCATCTGGGGGTTAATTCCCAGCCCGTGTGGCGGCGATTCGGAAGTTTGGAACCGATCTGGATGCAGGCCCCTGTCCTGATGGCTGCTGAAACCGATTCCCTCGCAATGGGCTTCCTGACCGATCACCAGAAGGAAATCCTTCGTGACCGGGGCGATGTCGATTTCGCGTATGCCACCGCGTTTGGCCGTTTTCGGGCGAGCGTGGTCCGTCATCGCCTCGGGACCGACCTGGTGTTTCGGATCATCAAAAGAGACGTGCAGACCATGGACGAGCTGGGGCTCCCGCCGGCGCTCAAGCTTCTCACTCAGTATCAGAACGGGCTTGTGCTCGTCACCGGCTCAGTCGGCTCGGGAAAATTACGACCCTGGCCTCGTTGGTGGAGGAGATCAATCTCCACCGGAGCGATCATATCATCACCCTCGAAGACCCGATCGAATACGTGATCACATCAAAGTCGTGCCATGTCACGCAGCGCGAAGTGCATACGCATACGCGCTCATTCGGCGCGGCACTCCGGGGCGCGCTGCGCGAAGATCCCGATGTCATCATGGTCGGTGAAATGCGCGACCTGGAGACGATCCAGCTGGCGATCACCGCATCCGAGACCGGTCATCTGGTGCTCGGCACGCTTCACACCGGCAACGCATCACGGACCCTCGACCGGGTGCTCGATGTGTTCCCCGTCGATCAGCGGGAGCAAATCCGGATCATGGTCAGTGAGAGTTTGCGCGGCATCA
>JAYUPM010000203.1:0-4167 GCA_043760145.1 Spartobacteria bacterium | reverse complement strand
GGCAAAAACTCGCAATCGACCTCCTGTGAAAACCACTCGCCAACCCTTATAGAATCAAGACTCCCACCCCATTTTTTCCGCCCTGTGGGATGGTAGTGTCCTATTTTCATAATTCATCCTTTCCTCACGCCGTGCAGGTTTGGAAACCTGCGACACGGCAGACTTGGAAGTCTGCGCTACGTTCCTTCCACGACGACCAAAGATGGAGGTAATGCTTTCGTCTTCTCGAATCCTTAAAGGCATTGGGCTGAAGCCGGAACTACGAACAGCGGCTTCTTCAGTTCCTCGGCTGTCCATGCCTTTGTCCGGCCCTGAAAGGTTGCGCGCAACTTGGCCACATCCGCTGGCGCCACCGGTGATGCTGTGTGCTCCCATTCGCGCCGGGTATAGGTGAGAACCGCAGCGATATCCTCGTCTGTAAGCTGTGAAAGCGGAGGCATGTCCAATCTCCATGTCGTGCCACCAACCACCACCGGGCCGCTCATTCCATGCAGCAAAATCCGCACAGGAATATCTGCTTTTCCAAGGACCCAGTCCGAGTCCAATAACGGTGGGGCCAGTCCATCCAACCCCGCTCCCCCGGGCTGATGGCATGCGGCACAGAGCCCGGCGTAAATCGTCCGTCCTTTTTCAAACAACGCCTGCTGATCGCCAGTAAGCGGCTCGATCTTTGGCGGCGGCGGAACCCCTGCTTTCCCCGGCCACGCAACCTGGGCATCAAGCCCAGCTATGAGCGGTTTGATTTTTGGATCCGTATTCGACCGGAGTCCAGCAAAGGCAGCCGGCTCCGCATCGAGATAGATCAGTTTCGGGTGCGCTCCCGCTTTGGGAACCGTTCCCTGCAACAATCCATTCTGGCGCGGACTCCCGGCGGGAAGCGTTCCTATTACTTCAATCAACCGCGCGGTCCGGACTGCCCGACGCTGGTTCATCGTGGCATTGGCCAGCAACGGAAATATTCCGGTGCCCGCAATCTTATCATCAGCCGTAACGGGTTCCTTGATGAGCATTTCCAAAAACTCCAATTCGCGGCCACGCAATCCACTAACCACCGCCTCTGCAAGGAGCGCACTTCCCCCCTGCTGTAAAAGGCTCTTCAAGGCTTGATCCACTTCCTGGCCGGGTTGCAGACCAAGGCTCAAAGCAAGCTGCAATCGGACTTCCGCGCTCTTGTCATCGGCCAGCTTCACCAACTCCGGGACAAGAGTCCGGTCGGCAAGACGCACAGCGGTCGCACGCACCTTCGGATCAGGATCGCGCAATGCCGGGGTAATGATTTCCGGCGCAAGCGCTGCCATTCCTTCCAAAGTCCAAAGCGCATGCCCCCGGGCCTGGGGCGAAGTCCCGCTGACGACCAACTTTTTGAGGGCATCGAGCGCCGATACATCGTTGCGTTCCACCAGTAATCGTTGGGCAGTGTCGCGCACCCATCCATTGGCATGCGCCAGCATCGGGACAATGCCGGCGGTTACCTTCGGCATCTTGACTCTCTTCGGTTTGGAACCTTCCGGCACGATCCGGTAAATCCGTCCCATGTGCACCGGTTGCTCCAGGTTCCGGTCCTTGATATTGGCCGTGAGATAATAAGTGAGGAAAGCTTTGTGCTGAATCACGCCGCGCGCCATGTCCACAATGTAGAGGGCCCCATCCGGACCAGTGTAAGCGTTCACCGGCCGGAACCGTTCATCGGTGGAAGTAAGAAACTCTTCTCCCTCATACGCGTTCCTCCCAGTAATGACTCCGCCTTCTTCGTCAAGGATGAGCCGCTTGATCAAGTTGGCCGAGGGCTCAGGCACAAATACGTTCCCGCTGAATTCTTTTGGAAACAGATCGCCCCGGTAAATGGTCGCGCCGCACACAGCCGTGACCGAACTTAAAGTCCCATCGGCGCGCAGTGTGCCGTCAGTGAAAGTGCCATCCGGGCGATTGGCTCCCTCTGTGTATCCACGATTGACCCCCGGCGTCGGATGCGAAGGCCATGTCGTCCCCGTCTCCATCACATTGTAATTCACTCCGGTCCTCGTCAAAAGATTCGGGTTCCGCGCATAAAACTGAGGCGGGACAAGATGACTATAAAGGAGCGCGCTGCTGTAGTTGAAATAGGGCCGGCCCCAATCGTCCTGCGTCATCCCCCATTGCCCACCGGTCGCGCCCGCTTCACTTAAAAATTTGCCACCTTGAAATCGATAGCGGAACGGATGCATCGCTCCTCCAATCCAGTTATCCATAAACCAGGTCGGACTGTTGGCCATATGCTCAGGTTGCCCGCCTGCTTTTCCAAAATTATCCGCAATAATCTCCACCTTCTCCGCAACTCCATCGCCATCCATATCGCGGAACCACTTGAGATGAGGCGGTTCGCCAATAAGCACGCCATCGCCCAACGCCATGACTGCGCGGGGCAGAATCAGCTTGTCGGCGAACACAGTTTTTTTGTCCATGCGCCCATCGCCATCGGTATCTTCAAGACGCGAGACCCGGCCTGTTGGGAGCTCTTCGCCTGTCCCATCGACATCGAGCATGTAACCGCGCATCTCGACGACATACATCCGGGCTTGGTCATCAAAACTGATCGCAACCGGGGCCTCAATCATCGGTTCACTCGCCACCAGTTCCACTCGAAATCCTTTCGCAACCTTTAATGTTTTTAACTCTTCTTCCGCCGTCAACACAGGAGGCGGCGGCAGCTTGAATTTCAAAACTGGTTTCTCCGGGCCGCCTCCCGCGCGCTTCGGTCCTCCATCGGATGCTGTCTCGGTTTTCGCCGGAACGCTTCCTGCCGGAGCCTGTGCCGGTGCTTGTGCAGGTGCCGGTGCCGCAGGTGTCGCAGGTTCTGTCGGCGCTGGAACCGCTGTCGGCTTTGGAGGTGACGGCTTGGCTCCGTCGGCCGGGCGCAGCGTCACTTTGGGCCCCGGTTCTGTTGTCCCAGCAAACTCGTTATACGCCTTCTGGACCGGCTTTCCGTTGACGAGAACATCCAGGTGCCGCCCCGCATCATCTCGGAACGAAAACGTGTCCGCCGAAAAAAGCGAGCAAAACGAGAGCGCCATAAAACTAGCCAGAAAGGATGAGAGAAAACGGTTCATGAGGAGGGGTTGGGTTCAATGGGGCGGACGGGCGCGATGCTTTTACGCCACGTTGATCCACCTTGAAACCGTCAATTTTCCTGGGGCAAAACAAATGGAGGAGTAAAGAACCGTCATTAGCGGTTAGTTTCCACCGTCGCCTTCAATCAACGGCTCCCTCTCCTCGTCATTCGTCATCCCGATTTCGTCATTCCCACCCGGTGGCGCGCCGCTTAGCCTCGCACCCCTTTTCAAAAAACCGCGATGAGCCAGAATTACAAAGACACACTTCACCTGCCGAAAACGGACTTCCCGATGAAGGCCGACCTAATCACGCGCGAGCCCGCCCGGCTCCAACGATGGGAAGCCGAAGGGCTTTACGAGCAAATCCAGAAGGCCCGCAAGGACGCCGTGCCGTTTGTGCTCCATGACGGTCCGCCCTTTGCCAATGGCGATGTCCACATGGGGACGGCGCTCAACAAAATCCTCAAGGATCTCATCGTAAAATCGAAGTCGATGGCCGGATTTCGCGCACCGTTTATTCCCGGGTGGGATTGCCACGGATTGCCTATCGAATTCAAGGTGGTCAAGGAATCGCGCGGCCTTTCCCCGGCTGAAGTGCGGCGGCGTTCCGAGGAGTATGCCCGCAAGTTCATCGATATTCAACGAGGCCAATTCAAGCGCCTCGGCGTGTTCGGGGATTGGAGCAATCCTTACCTCACCCTTGCCCCGACTTATGAAGCCGAGATCATCCGCGCATTCGCCAAGTTCGTGGATCAAGGTTTGGTCTATCAATCGAAGAAACCCGTTTACTGGAGCACCGGCGCGCAGACCGCCCTTGCCGAGGCCGAAGTGGAATATGCCGAACGCACCGATGCCGCCATCTTCGTCAAGTTCCCGGTCGTAACCGGGCCGCTGGCGGGAAAGGCGAGCATGGTGATCTGGACAACAACACCATGGACCTTGCCAGCCAACGTCGCCATCGCGGTCCATCCCCGGCAGCGTTACGTCATCCGCTCGTTCCGCCGCAAAACCACAGAGGCCTTTACCACCGGGGAAGTCGCGCCCGCCGAACTCTTCGTGATCGCGGAACCGTTGGTGC
>JAYUPM010000202.1:0-1734 GCA_043760145.1 Spartobacteria bacterium | reverse complement strand
TTGAGCAAACGGGTGCCCGGGTTGGTCTCTGTGATTGCGACATGTATGGGCCGAGCATTGGTTTGATGTTCGGCGCAAAAGAGCGCCCGATGGCTGATCCAGAGACGAACCGAATTTCGCCCGTTGAGCGGTATGGAATAAAACTGATGTCGATGGGATTCCTCCTTGATGATGCGGCGCCTGCCATTCTACGGGGCCCGATGGTTACCAAATACACCCAGCAGTTCCTGCGCTGGGTGGAATGGGGGCAACTCGATTACCTGATCCTCGATTTGCCGCCCGGGACCGGCGATATCCAGCTCACGATTGTGCAAACCGTGGCCCTGGCCGGAACCATTATTGTCACAACCCCACAGGAGGTGGCCCTCATCGATGCCCGCAAAGCTTCCTCCATGTTTCAAAAGGTCAATGTCCCGGTCCTCGGCCTGATCGAAAACATGAGCTACTTCCTGTCCCCGAGCGACAACCAGCGCTTCGAGATCTTCGGCGCCGGGGGCGGGGAGCGCGAAGCCGCCCGGCTCAAGGTCCCGCTTCTGGGTCAAATCCCAATAGACATCGCCACTCGCGAAGCTGGCGATCGCGGGATGCCGGTTACTGCCGCCGACAAGTCCAATCCGGTGTCAACCGCTTTCATTTCGATCGCGCACAAACTGCGTGAGACCCTGCCGCTCTGAGGCATTGACGCCTGCATCGAAAAACCCGAAAGTGCAACCCGTCATGAGCGCCAAGACCGACCACAATTCCGACCTGGTCAAGGAATCCTTGCTCTACAAAGAATTCCTGGCTGAACGTGAGGAGATCCTTCGTCACAAATGGATTGAAAGCGAAAAGGCCGGACACGACATCGGCTTTGAAAAAGCGCTCCTGGACTGGATTGTAAAGCACCGCTCCTCATGGCGCTCCCAGCGTCAAAAAAGCCATCTACCCACGACCTAAAGCGCCCACTCCTTTAACTGCGATCCCGCGAGGTCGCCAAGGATATGCCCACCAACCCACCACCTGCCAACGCCCTGGAACCGCCCGCTCCCAACGCGGTTCTTCTCCTCGACAGCGCTGCGATCGAACGCGCACTCAAGCGGGTTGCGCATGAAATCATCGAGCGCAATCCCGAGCTGACCCGGCTGGCGCTTATTGGAATTCCCTCGCGCGGGATTGAACTGGCAGAGCGGCTTGCCGCTTATATCGAGCAGTTCGAAATGCTCCGCCCCACGACCGGCGTCATCGATGTTTCGATGCATCGCGACGATCTCCATACACGCCGCCGGATCTGGGCTGTCCAACCCACGTCCCTCCCCGCAGAGCTTCACGACAAAACATTGGTGCTCGTCGATGATGTGCTTTTTTCCGGACGCACCTGCCGCGCTGCGATGGATGCGATTTCCAGTTTCGGGCGTCCGGCCCAAATCCAGTATGCGGTGCTAATCGACCGCGGCCACCGGGAGTTGCCGATCCGGGCGGATTACGTCGGCAAGAATCTTCCCACCCATGCCAGCGAACGGGTCTATGTCCGGCTAAAAACAACCGATGCGGCACCGGACGCGGTTTGGATCGAGAGAACCACACTTCCATGAGCGCCCCCCTTCCCATACCCACGCCTTGGACACGCAAAGACTTGGTCAGCATCGAGGCTCTCACTGCCGCCGAGATCAACCTGATACTGGAAACCGCCGCCGCCTTCAAACAAGTCGGGGCGCGTGAAATCAAGAAGGTCCCGGCATTGCGCGGCAAAACACT
>JAYUPM010000201.1:0-1738 GCA_043760145.1 Spartobacteria bacterium | reverse complement strand
TTAAAACCCGGAGGAGAATGAAACCGCGAATGGACGCGAATTAACGCGAATAAGAAAAAGACAGGACAAACTCCGGTCTCCTTTCCCCCATTAGCGTTCATTCGCGTCCATTCGCGGTTCCAAACTTTTACAAAACGCTCTCGCGATCAATAGCGCGCCCATTACTCCGACAGGTGTTGCCGATTTAAGAGCGGGGTAGAGGGCGGCTGGGAAGCCGCCCCTCCCAGTTTCGAGCGGAGCATGGCGCGCAGCTCGTGGGCTTTTACAAACTTGGTGAATTTCCGTTCCGGCCCAGCCCGGAATGAATGTTGATCAATCCGGGAAGTGTTACCTATGTCCTGACTGCGCCCTGACAACTGCCCACTGATTACTGCCCACTGATTACTGGTTACTGGTTACTGGTTACTGGTCCCTATCCGCGGGTGAAAACGAGCTGATCTACCCCGGCATCGACGTGGATCGTGTCGCCTGCCAGGAATTTGCCCGAAAGGATCTCCTGGCTCAGTGGGTCGAGGATGTGGCGCTGGATCGTGCGTTTCAATGGGCGGGCACCGTAGACCGGGTCGTATCCTTCGCGCCCGAGAAAGAGCTTCGCATTTTCGGTGAGTGTGAGGGTCAGTTTTTGCGCAGCCAAACGATTCAAGAGTCGGGCAATCTGGACCTCCACGATCCGCTTGATATCGGCTTCAGTGAGGCGGTCAAACATGATGACGTCGTCCACGCGGTTGAGGAATTCGGGCCTGAAATGCTGCCGCAACGCATCCATGACAAGAGCCTCGCGCTGTTCCGTGTTGCTGTCGTCCGTGATGAACTGGGAACCGAGGTTGGAGGTCATGATGATCACCGTGTTTTTGAAATCAACCGTGCGTCCCTGGCCATCGGTGATCCGCCCATCATCAAGCACCTGGAGCAGCACATTAAAGACGTCGTGATGCGCCTTCTCGATCTCATCAAACAAAATCACCGAGTAAGGTTTCCGGCGCACCGACTCGCTTAATTGCCCGCCTTCCTCATACCCGACATATCCGGGAGGCGCCCCAATGAGCCGGGCGACCGAGTGTTTCTCCATGTATTCGCTCATGTCGATGCGGACCATCGCGTGTTCGTCGTCGAAAAGAAATTCGGCGACGGCCCGCGCGAGCTCGGTTTTTCCAACGCCTGTGGGTCCCAGAAAAATGAATGAACCGATTGGCCGGGTCTCTTCCTGCAAACCGGCCCGGGCCCGTCGGACAGCGTTGCTGACAGAGCTGATTGCCTTGGTTTGCCCAATCACGCGTTCCCCAAGGCGCGCTTCCATTTTGAGGAGTTTTTCGCGCTCGGCTTCCATCATTCGGGTCACCGGAATTCCGGTCCATGCCGAAACCACTTTTGCGATGTCCTCCTCAGTGACTTCCTCCTGAAGCATCTGGGCCCCGTGCTGGACTTCGCTCAGTTGCTGATTGTGGGCATCGAGCTTCGCCTGCACATCGGGGATAAGGCCGTATTGGATTTCGCTGGCCTTGCTCAATTCACCGCGGCGTTGGGCCTGTTCCAGATCAGTTTTAAGGCGCTCAAGTTCTTCGCTCAGCTTGCGGGACTTATCGATCTCGCTCTTTTCGTTCTGCCATTGGGCCTGGAGCCGCGACCCTTTTTCGCGGAGATCAGCGAGTTCTTTTTCCAGTTTGTTGAGGCGCTCTTTACTGGCGGGATCCTTCTCTTTTTTAAGGGAGAGCCGCTCCATCTCCAATTGCATGATCTC
>JAYUPM010000200.1:0-4183 GCA_043760145.1 Spartobacteria bacterium | reverse complement strand
TCCAATGACAAATGGTGTCCTTTTTTCGGTTCCCTTTCCCCAAAAAAACTCTGCGTCTCTGCGTTAAAATCCCCTTTCGAAATATTCGCGTTTGGCGTTCATGAATAGACGCTGCCGGTCGACAACCAGTAGCCCCACTCGTCATCCGCCATTCTGGTTTCGTCCTTTGCATTCCTTCGCCTCCGGGTCCGCTTTGATCCGGGCGTTCCGCATGAGAACCGGTCGCCCCATCCGTGGAGGGGCGTCAACCTGATTTTCACCCCTATCTGCCTGTCCCTTACGCCTTCGGGCGATCAAGCCTCAAAAATAGGCGTTTTTGCCCTTGAGTCCGCGAAGACGGGCTAGGAACGAGAAACCGTGAGGTCGTAATCCAAACTAATCCAAAAGGAAAAGCGCCCGAGCATTTGGATCGTCCAAACTTTTCATTCCTACGTCCAGCGAAGCAACGACCAGGCCATGGTGTCGCGCTAAATGGAGAAGATAAGCATCCGTCCATTGCTTATGACCCTTAACCCAACGAACTGAAAGTGCGACAAATGGAACGTCGTCGGAGAGAAACACATGGCCAGGACTCTGGCTGAATTGAGTAAGTTTTTTGTGCGCCTCTGCGATTGAAAGACTCGGAAGAACCTCGCTTGTCCGCGTCGCAAAACGAAGAAACCCACTTTGAGTGATTGGGCAGGTGTAAAAGCGATCCAGATTGGCTATATAGGGCCGCGCCCTGCTGTGGTGCTCATGGTCCTCAAACAGCCCCGCAATCAAAACGTTCACATCCAGTAACGCTTCATTGTTCCTCAAGGACATCGTCAATCATCTGTTGGGTGATCTTTTTTCCGGTGGCCGGGATTTTAGGGAGAAACCACGGCTTGCTAGCCTTGCGAATCGGAGGAGGAGACTCTTGGACCCCGAATGGTCTGCCTACCGAGGCTTCGCTGAAACTGCCCTTAAACGGCGATCCCACATACAAAGAAGCATAAGGGAGCAGAGGGATTCGATTAGCCAGCTCGAGATGAGTGCTGAGCCCGGAACCAAACCGGAATGGAGATCCGCCCAACGATCTGTGATTCGGCGTTTTATCATGAGACAAGGCAGTCATAAATTAGAGCGGGGCTTTTTGTAAAATAACCCCAAATGATCGAGCGGCGCGAACGAAAATTTCAGGGAGCAGATGGACCGACTGGAGCCAATTTTCGGATATTTGAAAGGGTGTATTCCAGGCCAAAAAGAGGCAATCCGGGCTGCTACTGGCCGCTTCCACCGCAATGCGCACTTCATTTGGCCACGAGTCCAATCGGACATAGCCAAGGGCTCCGGGCCCAGTAACTTCTGGAGAAGGGCGAAACCGTGCAAGAAATTCATCGCGCTCGGGTGGGCTGGCAGCCCTTGCAACCGTGTGGGCCGCTATCGCGTAGGAGGCATCTTCCTCCAGCAAGGCCTCACCCAATAACCGGACGACAGAGTCTTCCAACAAAGCAATGTCGTCGCGAGAACGCGCGCCTGTGGCATTTAGATACGCGCCTTGGGCGTTGAAACGAAGAGTTCCATTTCCGTTAAATAGAACGGCGCTCAGTTCATAGTCAAAAAGAACATCCGTATGACGCGCCCGGACTTGTTCATGGCGCAAGCCAAAGCCGCGAGCCGGGTCTGTGATCCAAGTTGCAAGGCGGTCAATGTGATCTTTGGAGAATGGTTTCGGCCGAGCGAACGTCGCCTCGAAGCTCATCCCGGCAACCTGCGGCGTGGCAATAATCATTGGAGCTATATAGCCACATCGTAAAATCGACGGCAATAGATTCGATGCACCTCGCAAACGAGACGCCCGGGAAACAGGGTAAACGCTGTGCATCAGTGTAAGACCACGGGCTGCCCCCTTCCTACAGCTTCACTTTGCGGAGCCGCATCAGGGTCTCGGAACGCTGCATGAGATCGGTGTTCTCGAGGGCCGACTCCCGCACAATCTGCGCCAGCGCGCGGTCAAGTTGCGGGTACTTGAGCGCAACCAGCGCATCGAGTGCGGCGGCTCGGGAGGCTTGATCGGCATCGGCGTCAGCGAGGAGCGCGTCAAGTTGTCCCCTCAACCCTTTGTCGGCGACGCCCGGGATCGCAAGTAACCTGGCGGCGGCCCGAGCGCTCGCATTGACCACCTCATTATTGCGCGAGCTGAGTCCTTCACTCGCTTTGTCCAGCGCCTTGATTTCGCCCAAGTCAGCAAGCGCGATCAGCGCCGCAGGTGCCAGGGGGTTTCGCAAATCATCAACAAATTTAAGAAACTGCGGCGCCATATCCCGCGCGCCCATTGCCCCAAGTCCACGCACCGAAGCAATGTTCCACCCGACATCGTTGCTGGTTTTAAGGATCGCTTTGAGTTGGACGATTGCATCCGGCTCCTTGATGGCGGCAAGCGCGGCTACTGCTTGTTCGCGCAGCCACACCTCAGATAGGTGCTCAATGGCAAACACGTAACCATCCTTGATACCGTGGCGTCCGAGCATCTCGGCGATTCGTAATTTCCGGAGAAGGTTTTGTTCCTCGCGCAAACGTGGCAGGAGCACTTTGGCTGCGGATTCAGTTCCGATTTTCAGGAGCGCAGACACCGCATCGTCACGGCTTGGCTCATCCGGCGAGAGCAAGCCTGCAAGCGGCTCCACCAACTGTGGGTCAGGCTTTTCCTCGACAAGTTTGAGGCATGATTCTGCAAGCTGCGCTTTCTCGTCACGGTTCAGTTGGAGCTTCGAGATCCGGATCAGGGCTGGAGCGGCATGCTCCGGCGGCAGATGCGCGAGGGCCGCAATCTCGACGCGCCCGTCGAAGCCCGCGGCAAGCTTTTGGTCAAGGCGCGCATTGAGGAACACCACTGCTTTCCCCGGCTGGATCCGGGCCATTGCGTATTCGGCAGCGTGGGAATACTCGCGGTTATCATCAATGGGGAGTTGCGAGAGGGCGGAAAGAAAATCGGCTTCCGGGAGAGGGCTTATTAGATCGCCAATGGCGCGGAATTGGGCGGCACGCTCCATGGTGTTGATCGGCGCGTCGCCAACTTTTGGCGACAGGAGATCCATGGCGCCCTTCGTTTTGGATGCCGCCGAACCGGCCCGACCCAACGCTCGAATCATCGCGGCGCGGGCAAACGTGTTGGTGTCCTTCAACGCCAGAGCCTCGACACATTTCGCGACAGCCAGTTCGCGCAATGGGGCGTGCTCCAGATAGTCGGCTTCGAGAACAGTGCGCATCGCGTGCGCCGCAGATTCGCGGACCGCTGGCGAAGGAGCGATGAGATGCCTGGCAAGCGCGCCCGCAACATCCGGGTTTTGCGCGGCAGGCAATGCCCGGCGTTTGAGCGAATCCATGAGCGCAACCGCACCGGCGCCGCTTGCTTTATTCAAACCCCCGGCAAGCAATGAAGCCCGCTTGATGCGATCCGGTTCCGCACCCATGGCCAGCAGCAACTCGACGGCATCGAGCAACGGATCTTTTGCATCGAACAACGGCGGCATTGATTGGTCCATGTTCCCGCTGTCGGGTCTATTGTCGTTCGTGTAACCGGCATCGGAGCGCCCCAGAAAGATCAGCATTAACGCGCCCGGCTTCACTCCCTTCATCTCTTCGGCTCGGTGCAGTCCAAGATCGGCGCTTCCAAGCGAAAGTTCCCCGCGGGCAAAGACCCCCTTGAGCACGCGGATCGGTTTGAATTTGTATTGGAAGTGCGAGCTCTCTCCCTTCCCGCCCCGAAGCAATTTGATCTCCGACACATCGATAACCTGTGCGGCCAGGATGAGGTCGGAGCGCAGTGTTGTTTCTTCAAGGGAAAGATTTCGGAACCATTCCTGGCGGGGGGCGGCGCCGGCCATTACGCAAAGGAGGACGAGGCAGATCGGGATCAGCAGCTTTTTCATGGAAACAGATTGGACCGAAACCCGCGGGAAGTTGTCAAAGATTTGTGAAGGGTTTGTAAAAACGTCATCCCAGTTTCGATATTTCATCGAGTCGGATGTGCCTTAAAGTAACTCCGGAGCTCTTCACTTGTGCATCAAACCAGTGGGCAGCAGTGAGGGGTTCAGACGGACTGGGGTAAAGAACCCATTGGGCAAATAGTCGCTCCCTGCTTTGATTCTCGCAGGAGTGGACGGGGGGTGTGAGAGACCCGATTCTGTAGGGGTGCAGGATCGGGTTTCTTCTTTCCCCG
>JAYUPM010000199.1:0-1742 GCA_043760145.1 Spartobacteria bacterium | reverse complement strand
GTTGTATAAAATCAGGGGGCGGCTTCACGCTGATTGAGCTATTGGTGGTGATAACGATCATCGCGATCCTTGCGGGGATAGCGATGGCCGTGCTCGGCAAGTCGCGTGAGAAGGCGGACTCGACCACATGCGCATCCAACCTGAGACAGATCGGGATAGCTATATCGAGTTATTGCAATGACCACGATGGGCTGTTGCCGGGCCCGCTCAAACAGGGTCAACCAGCCAATTGGACCGGGGACGACGATAAGCAGACGGGCTTGCTCGTGCAGTTGCTCTCCAAGTATCTTGAGATCCCGAAGACCGTTGATGCTTCCATTCCTTCCCCCCCCAATATTTTCACATGTCGGGCTTGGAAGCGGGCAACCAAATCAAGCGAGCTCCCTGTTTATATCATGAATTTTGCGGATGTGATGGTGGACCGCGAGAAGCAGCCGCCTTGGGGAGAACTGGGAACAAGTGAGCCGGTGAAATTGCCCGCCCTGGCAAGCTGGCGGCGGGATCCTGCCCGGGACAGCGAGAAGACAGCCGCCCTCGAGAAGCCTGATGTTGAATCCGAGCAAATGAGCCTGGCTGCGACTTGGGCGATGAAAGATGCGGATCAAAAAGCGTTTATCCCGCCAAACCCGCAAACTGCTTTTTCTGATACGCTACCGCTCAATCCTGTGCATGGGGATTATCGGAATGCCCTCTTTTACGATTTTCATGTGGGACCGCTCTCGCTGAAGGATCGCCCGCAGTGAAGTCTGAAGTCTGAAGTCTGAAGTTTGATTTTATTCCGAACCGACGGCGATGGCGTTGGCAACGGCGTAATGCTCGGAATGGCTGAGTGTCAAAAGGACATCGCTGATTCCGAGGCGCTGGGCCAGTTCGGCGGCGCCCCCGTGAAGCACGATAAAGGGTTCACCGGAGGCTTTGCGGCGGACTTCGATATCGAGCCATCCGAAGCCGGAGCCGATCCCGGTGCCGAACGCCTTTGAAACGGCTTCCTTGGCGGCAAACCGGGCGGCGTAATGAGGACCGGGGACATTCATTTTTGAGCAGTAACCTTGCTCGGATTCTGTGAAGACGCGTTGGAGGAAGCGCTCCCCCTGGCGGGCCACGGAAGCGTCGATCCTTGCGGTCTCAACGATATCGACCCCGATTCCGAGAATCTTCATGGCGCGGATCCATCCCAAGGCGCGCTCATAACGGGCCGTCCTTGCCTTCCATCGCGCAGAGCATTTGCGTCACCGCAGTCTCCAGTCCTGTGGTGAGGGCGCGGGAAATAATGGAGTGCCCAATGTTAAGTTCCGTCAGGTGCGGCACCTTAAGGATTTTCGCGATATTGGAATAATTGATACCGTGGCCAGCATTGACCTGCAAACCGAGGTCGCTGGCATGATCGGCCGCGAGCCAGAGTTTACGGAGTTCCTCGTCCTGGTTCGCGTCACTGGCATTTGCGAATGCGCCGGTGTGGAGTTCGACAATATCCGCGCCGAGTTTTTTCGCGGCCTCGATCTGCTCGGGGGCAGGCGCAATGAAGAGACTGACGCGGATGGCAGCGGCATGGAGACGGGCGATCGTTGGGGCCAATTGATGGAACTGGCCGGCTGCATCGAGGCCGCCTTCGGTTGTAATTTCCTGTCGGTGTTCCGGGACGAGGCAGACCTCCGCGGGCAAAGCTTTCAGGGCGATCTCGAGGATCTCGGGGGTGTTGCCCATTTCAAGATTGAGCTTGGTAAGGATGCTGCGGCGTAAAC
>JAYUPM010000198.1:0-4189 GCA_043760145.1 Spartobacteria bacterium | reverse complement strand
CTGATCGGTCCGATTGCCTGCCTCCGACCTCCCTCCGCCCTCCGTCCTCCGAATCCGTCCTCCAAACCGCGCTTGTGAAATTTTTCACAAATTCCCTTGCGCCGTTTCTCCCACGATACCTAACGTCCCTCTGCCCGCCTCTCTGCCCTCTCTCATGGCTCTTTCCACACACCATTTCGAAGCCCAAGATTCCCTTGCCAAAACGCAAGCTGGCGCCGATTTGGCAGGCAAAACGACCGATATTCTCGGGGAAAAGCTCATCCTCAACATGGGGCCCTCGCATCCGGCCACCCATGGCGTCCTCCGGCTGATCCTCGAAATGGACGGCGAACTCATTACCAAGGCCACTCCCGACATCGGATACCTCCATCGCGGGGACGAAAAAATCGCGGAGAACATGCATTACAACCAGTTTGTCCCCTACACGGACCGGCTCGATTATCTTGCGCCGCTGGCCAATAACGTGGCTTACGCGCTGGCAGTGGAGAAGCTTATGGGGTGGCAATTGCCTCCCCGGGGACAGGCAATTCGAGTGATTTGCTGCGAACTCTCGCGGATTTCCTCGCATCTATTGGGAACGGGCTGCCTCGCAATGGATACGGGGGCAATGACTGTCTTTCTCTACACCTTCACCGAGAGGGAGAAGATTTATAATCTGTGTGAGCTGATTTCCGGGGCGCGATTTACCACCAGCTACACCAGGGTCGGGGGACAGACACGTGATTTGCCGGACGCTTTTTTCCCGGCAGTCCGGAAATTCCTGGCGGACCTGCCCGGGGTCATTGATGAGGTTGACAAGCTACTGACCCGGAACCGGATTTTTGTGGATCGGACCAAGGATGTCGGGACGATTACCAGGGAGCAGGCCATCAATTACGCCCTCTCCGGCCCAAACCTCCGGGGCAGTGGCATTGATCACGATCTTCGTAAAAAGCATCCGTATCTCGGATACGAAAACTACGATTTTGAAGTGCCAATTGGGAGTGTGGGCGATTCGTATGATCGTTACCTGGTCCGGATGGAGGAGATGCGTCAATCGATCCGGATCCTGGAGCAGGTGCTTGACCGGCTTCCGGACGGGCCGATCAACGTGGAGGACGCCAAGAATTTTGCGCCTTCAAAGACCACGGTGCTGACGAAGATGGAAGAACTGATCCATCACTTTATTATTCACACAGAAGGGCCCGATGTTCCGCCAGGGGAAATTTATTTCGGCGCGGAGAATCCGAAGGGTGAGCTCGGTTTCTATATCAACTCGCGCGGAGGCGGCACGCCACACCGCCTGAAGATCCGGGCCCCCTCCTTTGTTAACCTGAGCATCCTCCCGGAGATACTGCCGGGACACATGATGAGCGACGTGGTCGCCATCCTTGGATCGCTCGATTTCGTGATGGGAGAATGCGACCGATGACCTTCATCCTGCCGCTGGTTCTGGCGGGACTGGCACTGACTGCGTGTGGTCCCCGGATCACAAACGAGAATATTGCTGTCGTGAACCGGGAGTTCGAGGCGGGTGAGAAGCTTGGGAGTAAAGGGGGAGTAAGTCCCAAGGAAGTGGAATCGATCCTGGGCCAGCCGAGGCACGTTGAGACCAAGACCATACCGCTTGAGACGCAAAAGAAAGAAGTGGAACTTGTGCGTTACTATTACGAACAGGACGGTCAAACCATCGAGATGCATTTTTTGGATAACAAACTGATCTCGAATGTCCCGAAGCTGGGTCCAAAAGCACCGCCACCGACTTTAAAGCCATGACGATTCCCTCCGGCCTGCTCGCGCAAATCGAGAAGGCGATAACTCATTACCCCGTGTCCAAGCGCAGCGCAGCGCTGCCGCTCCTGCACTTGTGGCAGGAACATTTTGGTTTCATCTCCAACGAAGGGATCACCTGGATCGCCCAGAAGCTCGAACTCCAGCCCATCAACATCCTGGAGCTGGTCACCTTCTATCCGATGTTCCGCCGGGAACCTGCTGGAAAGACACATATCCGTGTGTGCCGGACGCTTTCCTGCGCAATGGCGGGCAGTTATGAACTGCGGGATGCGATTGCGAAGGCAGGCGGGATCGACATTGAGAAGTGGGAGGCCAATTTCAACGGGCACCCGCATGGCGACCAGGAGCACTCGCACTCGGTCGAAAAACTTGCCGATCACGCGGTTCACAATCCCGGCCATGGCAATCCAATAGCGGTCAGTGCCGACGGACAATACTCGATAGAGTTCGTCGAGTGTCTTGCCAGTTGCGGCTCGGCCCCGGTGGTGATGGTTAACGATCTCTTCAAGGAAAACGTCCCCCTCAAGGATGCGGCAAATCTCCTTAAACTCGACCGGTCCGATGCGACCCTCCCAAAGGTCCACCCGCCGCATCGGCGCGAAAAGCGGATAGTCTTCAAGAACATCGACCGCAAAGGATGGAGCAACGACATTGTCTGTTATGTCAACGACGGCGGATACGTCGATCTGCGCAAGGCGCTAACGATGAAGCCGGAGGAAATCGTCAACGAAGTGAAGGCAAGCGGTCTGCGTGGCCGGGGCGGCGCGGGGTTCCCGTGCGGTGTGAAATGGGGATTCATCAAACCCGGCGGTCCTAAACCGACTTACTTGATCTGTAACGCCGACGAGTCCGAGCCTGGCACCTTCAAGGACCGCTATATCATCCACCAAGACCCTCATCAGTTACTCGAGGGGATGATTATCTCGTGCTTTGCCGTCGGCGCGAAGCTCGCTTACATTTACGTCCGCGGGGAGTTTCCGGAAGGCGCCCAAATCCTTGAGAAAGCCCTCGCCGAGGCCCGGGAATGCGGTTACCTGGGCAAAGACATCCTGGGCTCAGGATTTGACTGCGAGATCTATGTGCATCGTGGCGGCGGGGCATATATCTGCGGCGAAGAAACAGGCTTGATTGAGTCCCTTGAAGGCAAACGCGCTTATCCCCGGATCAAGCCGCCTTATTTTCCCGCCGTTCTCGGCCTCTACCAGTGCCCCACCATCGTCAATAACGTCGAGACACTCTGTGACGTTAAACATATCATTAAGATGGGCGGCGCCGGATACGCAATGCTCGGTAAACCTAATAACACCGGCACCCGGATCTTATGTGTCAGTGGCGATGTGCAAAAGCCCGGGTATTACGAAGTCGAGGTTGGCAGTATCACGATGGGCGAGCTAATCAACGATCTCTGCGGAGGATTGAAGAGCGGCCGCACATTGAAAGCGGTGATCCCCGGTGGTTCTTCGGCCAAGGTGTTGCGCGCCGGCGAGGTTTTCAAAGTAAAAGACAAGGAGATGCGGCTTGAGGATATCCCAATGGACTTCGATACCCTGGCCGCATGCGGGTCCATGGCAGGGTCCGGCGGCGTGATTGTCCTAGACGATTCACGCGACATGGTGGCGACCCTTAATAACATCAACGAGTTCTACGCCCACGAATCGTGCGGCCAATGCACTCCGTGCCGGGAAGGTTCGCTTTGGATGAAAAAAATCACCGACCGGATGCTCGCGGGCGGCGGTGTGGCTCGTGATCCTGCGGTCTTGAAAAACGTCGCCGATAACATCGCCGGCAAAACCATCTGTGCCTTTGGCGAAGCGTGCGCGTGGCCCACGCAAAGCTTCCTCGCCAAGTTCAGCGATGAATTCCAGGCACGCTCCACAAAGGATGTCCCGCCTCCAATGCCGCCGGAATACACTTCTGACGAGCTCGAGAAAATTGAACCGATTCAAACCGTCCCGGCTCCGCGTAATACCGGCCACGACGTCATGGCTCCAGCCGCCACACGCTAGTTTCCGATGAGCACCGAACCCGCCGTCCCAGTCCCCATGGTCGACGTCCAGATCGACGGCGTTTGGATGCAGTTCCCAAAAGGGACCCGGCTCATTGAAGCATGCGGCCAGGCGCAGAAGTTTATTCCCCGCTATTGCTATCACCCAAAGCTCAGTTCGCCGGGTAACTGCCGGATGTGTCTGATCGAACTCGGGATGCCGAAGATGACTCCAGACCGCAAGCCCGTGCTCGGGGCCGATGGCCGGCCGGAGATCGCCTGGATTCCGCGGCCGCAAATTTCCTGCGCCCAGGATGTCGCGGAAGGCATGGGGGTGCGGACTGATTCTCCGATGGTCCGGGAATGCCGGCAGGGAGTCATGGAATTTCTTCTTATCAATCATCCCCTGGACTGCCCGATCTGTGACCAGGC
>JAYUPM010000197.1:0-4197 GCA_043760145.1 Spartobacteria bacterium | reverse complement strand
CTCGATTCTGGGCTCTCACTCTCAGGGCTCTCCGAATCGTCCTTCGTCCTCGTCCCTCGTCCCTCGTCCTTCGATTCAGGGCTCTCACTCTCAGGGCTGTCCCAATCGTCCTCGTCCCTCGTCCTTCGATTCAGGGCTCTCACTCACATAACTGTCCCATTCGAGGACGAAGGACGAGGACGAGGGACGAAGGACGATTTGCGCCCTGCCGCCTCCTACAACAACGCCACGTAAACCGTGCTCGCTGATTCACGGTCAAGCAGAGGATTGGCAAACTGCACCACCTCCACCTGCACCCGCGCAAAGAGAGTTGATAGCAACTCGGTAAATTCGGCATCAGGCGGATCATCCGACCAAAGCGCGAACACGCCCCCGGGATGCAAATGGGTTGTGAGGGCGCGAAGACCTTCTGCGCTGTAAAAGGCACCGTGCCTCGGGTGCAGAAGGTTTCTGGGTGAATGATCAATATCGAGGAGGACCGCATGAAACCGGCGACCCTCCTCAAACCCGTCCGCGGATTGAGCCAGCGCAAAGAAATCGCCATGCACAAACCGGCAACGCGGATCCGCCGTCAGCTTTGGTCCGAGCGGGACGAGCCCGCGCTGATGCCAGCCAATCACAGCCTCCAGCGCATCAACCACGATCAATGAACTCACCTGCTTGTGTGCGAGCGCGGCGACTGCCGTGTAGCCGAGCCCGAGTCCACCCACCACAACATCCCAATCATCCGAGCCTTCGCCGAGTGCAGCCAATCCGAGATTTGCGAGAGCCACTTCCACTTCATGAAAGAGGCTCGACATCAGGAACGCGTCGCCGAGTTTGACCTCAAAGACTTCGATCCCATCCAGAGACATCACCACCCGGCGTCGTAAACTCAATTCACCCAGTGGAGTCTGTTGGAAATCAAGTTCCTCAAATGCTTTGCTCATGGCTTCAGCATACACAGGCGAGGCGAACGCCGTCAGCCCTCAACTCTGGTCAGCCAGACATGCGTATTGCTGCTTGATGACCACCGATTACCAAACATGCCCCCTCTACGGGAGCAGCCGGTTGAGCGTATACCAGCCCGTCGCGTTGGTAAGTCGCGCACCGTCCTCGGCCTCGGTCCCGGGCGTGATCTGATATATCTTCGCCGCACTTAGCGGCAGATCGAGATTCACCACAAGTCCATCCTCGGAAACTCGCACGGCTTGCACGCGATCCGCTGTCTCGGCCTGTTTTTCTGATCCGTAATTGGAAGTGTATGAGTAATGCCAGTGCTTGATCTTGTAAGTGGCGGGATCAAGAAGCCGGGCATCGCGCTTGAGCGGCTTGGTGAATGCGAGCGCGAACCCGGTCTTTGTCAGCGAAATCGTTTTGATCTCCAACGGCACGGTTGTGCCATCCCACACAATGCGTTGGAGCCCAAAACTTTTGCCACCCACCGAAGCCCAGCCGCGCCCGGTCTGCCCAACCCAGAGGCTCCCATCTTTTGCGAACGCCAGGCGGTTCACGCCGGTCTGGAGTGGATCGATGAAGTTGAAAATCGCCCCCTGGTATTCGCCACCCACCTTCTCGAGACAGATCCGCATGATGTTGGAACGACTCTGGTCCCCGACAAAGATCTGTCCCTCAAACGGTCCGAACTTGTTCCCAGTGTAATTGAACACCGGTTCCCCGGGCGAATTGGCCAGTTCCCCATGCGGGAAGTTGATTGCGGGCAGTGTCCGCAGTTTGTCGTATTCCTCCACCTTGATCGCATTGAGATCGCGCCCCGCAAAAGCCGGATGATCGGTGAGCGAAGAAGGATGCCCATGGAACCGGCCTTTGACCACATGCTGGAGCGTCGATGTGGGGTTCCAATCCCCCTGGTTATCCGTATAAAAAAGATCGCCTTCCTTGCTTATCGCAAGGCCGTTGGGTGAACGCATCCCGGATGACCACGGCACAAATTTGCCGTCTGGAGTGATCTGAAATGACCAGCCACGGAACTTGGCGGCGCGGCCCATCTTGCTGTCATGCACGCGGCTCACGTCCCATTTTGAACTACCCGCCCAGCCCGGCCAGCTCAGGCTTAGATTGAGTGTCCCGTAAAAGTTACCGGCTGCATCGCGGACCGGGCCATAAGTGTATTCGTGATAGTTATCAGTCAAACCCCAGCCAGCATTGACAGTCTTATATAAATCCGCGCGGCCATCGTTATTTTCATCAATGAGCTGGGTAAGCTCAGGACGTTGCATGACAAACACAGCCCCCGTTTTTTCATCCACAACGATCCCGAGTGCTTCATGCAAGCCATCCGCGAATCGCGTCCATTTTCCATCGCGATATTTCCAGACCTCCCCTTCCCTGCTACAGATCATCAGGTCGCCTTGCGGGGTGACCGCAAGCCCGCCCACGCCCAGCGTGATCTCTGTTGGAATATCGATGGTCTCCGCTCGGTAACCGGGCGGAATCTGCGGCGCTGCCAAAGCCGCCGTGCAGGTCAACAGCCAGATCCAAAATGTTGTGGAGGTTCTCATGCTATTACTTCCGTGTGATTGTGACTGTGAACTTGCCCGCATTGGCCGCCGGAACTTTCAGTGTCCCTTCGCTCCAACTTCCCGCCGATGCTGCAAGCGTTAAGCCCGCCGGGTTGACCCGGAAGAACACGTCGCCCGGCGGTTTCGCGATCTTGAATTCGTAACTCAACCCAACCGCGCCCACCGTTGCGCTGATCGTCTGTTCAATCTCGATGCCGTCCACCGAGTAAAGAAAATGCGGTATCCCATTTCGACGATATCCCGTGAAGCGCACGGCTGGGGCAGGCGCATCGGCCCGGCCAAACCGCAATGGAAATCCATCGGTGCCGACATCGAAACGCTTCCCCAAAATCGAGCAGATACCGCCACCCCGAGCGCCGCGATCCTTTGAGACATCGAGAAACAAACCGGTCCACCCATAGAGCACTGCGCAGCTTTCCGCGTCGAAGCAGAAGTTCGTCCCGCCGGGTAGCCCGACCGCAATGGAACGCGCGGGGCTCTCCTTTAAAAACACGCGTTCCACCAACGGTTCATCACGGACCTCGAGCCGCCACTTCAGATTGGGCGTGCCTGGATTCGACTTCGCGACCTGATCCGGAACCGCCTCCTGGCCCACGCGCATAATCCCTTTCATGATCATCGAATGTCCGGGGATCGTGCAGACATATGGATAATCGCCGGGCTCAGTCGGGGCGGTGAACTTGATTGTCTCCGACTGATGCGGATTGACGATACGCGTGGAGAAAAGCACCTGCGGATGATCAGGCACGAAATCTTTTTTGATCGCTTCGGTGCCGAGGAGCAGCGCTGCCTGAGCCACCTCCGCGATCCCTTCATTGCCGGGCTTAAGGATCACCAGGTTGTGCTGCATCTCGTCGGTGTTTTTGAAGGTCAACTGCACCTTGCCGCCTGCCCTGACCCCCAGGATGTCCTTGTCGTAGCGGATCTGCCCGTGGAGCGTCCCGATCTCGAGCTTCTGTTCCCCGTCCTGCGCCATCACGCCATGAATGGACACCGATATGAAAAAAAGAACCAGGATTCGCGGGATGGACGCTTTGTAAATTCGCATGACAATTGGTGAGGGAAGTTGCGGAAGCTAACAACCGCCTCTCGACCCCACAACTCCCCAAAAACAATTTGTGAGTTGCCACCTCTACGTTAAGGTCGCACCTTGCCCTCGGAAGCGCGAAGCGTTAACCTTCCTTCATGATCGCTCTCACTCGCATCACACACGACCCAAACATTATGGGCGGCAAGCCGTGCATCCGCGGGCTTCGCGTCACCGTTGGCACCATTGTCGGACTCGTGGCGGCCGGCCGGTCTGACGACGAGATTTTGCGGCTGTATCCTTATCTTGAGGCGGGCGACATCCGCGAGTCACTTTCATACGCCGCGTGGCGCGTCGAGGAGATTGAGGTGCCATTGGCCGTTGCGTGAGAGTGCTTATCGACATGAACCTGTCGCCGGAGTGGCAGCCGCTTTTGCAGGAGAACGGCTTCGAGGCGGTTCACTGGTCAAGCATCGGTGCCTACAACGCCCCGGATACCGAGATTATGCGGTGGGCGCGCGACAATCGTTGTGTGGTTTTTACTCACGACTTGGATTTCGGCATCCTTTTGGCACACAGCAAGGATAGCAAGCCGAGCGTCATTCAGGTCCGCTCCCAGGATGTCTCTCCAGAGCATCTCGGCCCGGT
>JAYUPM010000196.1:0-4198 GCA_043760145.1 Spartobacteria bacterium | reverse complement strand
AAAAGTTCACTGAAATCTAGGCCTGATTTTCCCTTGACGCACCGCACGGGAGTATCAACTTGAATGGGCTAAGGCAACAGGCAGTTTCTGCTCCCGACCCGATGTCCTCAGATTGCTCCACTTCGCCGGATGACTTCTCGCCGCTCGTTGAGAGCGGCGAAGTTTTGTCGTCCTCCGATGATTTACCGGAACCCGACGTGGCGCTCATGCTCGAAGTTGGGGCTGGCTCCGAAGCGGCATTCACGACACTCGTCAATCGGCATCAGAATTCTTTACTGAACTTTTTCGCGCGTATGGGCGCTTCCTCAGATTGTGAAGACCTCGCGCAGGAAACCTTTGTTCGGCTTTATCGATACCGTGGGCGGTATGAGCCAGCGCCTCGTTTCACGACATTTCTCTATCACCTCGCCCGCAACGTCTGGGCGGACCGTGGCAGGAAAATCATACGCATCGAGCGACTCGCGGCTGAGTTTCAAAATGAAGTGGAAATCGCGGGCCAGCTTGGGCCGAAGCGGGCCAGCGAGTCGGTCGATATCGAGGGGGCGCTTGCTCGGCTTTCGCCCAAATTGCGGGAGGTCATCGTGCTGAATATTTACCAGGGCCTCCGTTACCAGGAGGTCGCCGATGTGCTGGAGATCCCGCTCGGCACTGTCAAATCGCGGATCAACCTCGCGCTTACTGCTTTAAAGGAGATCCTGCATGAGCGCTGATTGCCCAGTCTGTGACGACGCGAACGCCTACGTCGCCGATGAGCTCACTCCGCGCGAACGGGTCGATTTTGATGCGCATCTCGCCCTCTGTGCCGAGTGTCGGGCCGCGGTCGAATCAACCCGCCGGGTGATCTCCCAACTCCGGTCGTTGCCCGAAGTGAAAAGTTCGCGCGACTTTGCCGCCCTCGCATTGGGACTTCTCCCCGAAGAACCAATTAAATTTCCGCGCCGGCCGCACTGGTCACGCATCGCTGCCATTGCCGCGACACTGACGGTATTCGCCGGGGGCGTTTTATATTTCAAAAAATCTCCACCGGTCAGCGAACCTGTCATGGCGGTGGCCGACGAAAACGGCGCGAGCATCGACAAGGCGCTGGACTGGTTATGTAAGAATCAATCGCCCGATGGGTCATGGAATGCGGAGAAATGGGGCGGCAACCAGCGATTCGAGGTTGCCTTGACTGCGCTTCCGGCACTGGCGCTTCTTAGTGCAGAAACGCTCACGCCGCAGGGATCAATCACGGTGACAAACGCAACGCGATGGTTGCAGCAACAGCAAACCGATGATGGCTCATTCGGCCCGAATTTCCAAGGCACGGCTTACAACCAGAGTCTCGCATCGCTAGCGTTATTGCGCGCGTTCCAACGCCAGCCCGACCCCGAATTAAAACGGTCACTGGACGCCGCGCTCACCAACATCCTCGCCCGGCAAACAGGCGATGGCGGCTGGGGATATCTCCATAGCCCGTTCGCGGATCGCTCCATCACAGAGTGGCACATCGAGGTTCTGGAACTGGCCACGGCTCTTGGCTGGGATGTTGCCCGACCCAATCTTACCCGGGGCCAGGCATGGCTCGCTGCCCACCCTACTCCGCGCAATGACCCGGAGGAGCCTTCGGATTCACCCAGCGCCCTCCTCGCTAAAATCGACAACGCCTCCGAGCTGAGCGATCCTAAAATTGATTTTTACCGCGCTTATTTTCAGACTGCCGCCCTTTAGCGGGAGTCCGACGAATCCTCGCGTCGACGGCTCGCAGCGATCCGGCACGCGCTGGTTATCCACCAAGCCTCTGACGGCTCGGAGTCTGGAAGCTGGCCGGCAGACGATCGTTGGGGCCAGGCAGGCGGCCGACTCTACTCCACAGCGCTCGCCCTACTCTCCATTCGCGAGCAGTGAAGCGGGGGGGGTGTGACCAACGCCGCTGCTCCACCCGGAAAAGTCTGCGCTAACAAAGTTAACGCGCATATTTCCGCAAGGTTTTGTAGTGCGGCAGTCCTCTGCCGCTTTCGGATGGGATCGCGGTGGGGATTTTAACGCAGAGACGCAGAGACGCAGAGTTTTTCTTGGAAGAAAGGGAACCGGAAAAAGGACGCCGTTTGTCATTGGACATTCTGGTTTCGGCATCCCCCCAACCCTCTGCGTCTCTGCGCCTCTGCGTTAAAATCCCCTTCCGGCTCCGGCGAGTTCAGTTCTCCCTGAGGCGGCACAACTGCTGGCCGGCACATTGCGCCCGCTTTTTCCGGGCCACGCACGTCGTCGGATTTCTGGCTGGGTATTTTCTCTAATGGAGGCTATGGTGACCCGGAGTGAAAAGATTCCCCCAGATCTTTACCGTCGTATTCGTCGCGCTCTTTGCGATGAACGTCCCCCCGACTTGTGCCGCACACACGCAATGCAATTTCGGCGCCCAAGGCCAACTAACGGGTTTGATGGATGCGCGTTGGAAAACAATTGGGGGCGGCTCCAGCTCTGTTGCGGTCCGGCAGGGGGGCAGAACCGGAGCCGAATTCAAGCCCGCCAGTCGCGAATTGTTGACGACCCTTGACTCCCCATTGATGCGGGTATGGCTGTTCCGAAGAAAATGAACGCATCCATTAACATCCTGATCGTGGACGATGAGCCAAATAACCTCACCGCTCTTGAGGCCATCCTCGACGACCCCGGCTACCGACTGGTGCGCGCCGAGTCCGCCGAGCAGGCGCTGCTCGCGCTCGGCGCCGAGGAATTCGCCCTCCTGATCCTGGACATCCGCATGCCCGGCATGACCGGCTTCGAGCTTGCGCGGATTATCAAGGGGCGCAAGAAAACCGAGCGGGTGCCGATCATCTTCCTCACCGCCTTTTACAACGAATACCCGCAGGTACTCGAAGGCTACGGCCGCGGCGCGGTGGATTACCTTCAGAAACCGGTGAACCCGGCCATGCTTCGCTCGAAGGTCGCCGTTTTTGTCGAGTTGCACCGCAATCACAACGAGGTGGCGATGGCCAACCGCACCCTGCTCGCCGAAGTGATCGAGCGCCGCCGGACCGAGGAGCAACTCCGCGAACTCAACCTCACCCTCCAGGCCGATATCATCGAAAGAGAGCGGCTCGAGCACGAAATCCTCGAGATCAGCGAGCGCGAGCAGTGTCGGCTCGGGCAGGATTTGCATGATGGCCTCGGTCAGGAATTGGCCGGCATCGCACTGCTCGGCAAGGTGCTCGCAAATCAGCTCCAGGAAGAGTCGCACCCGTTAGCCAAGGCCGCCGCCGATATCGCCACCTACATCCGCGATACCATCGAGTCAGCACGCCGGCTCTCAAAGGGCCTCTATCCCGTCGAACTCAGCCGCTACGGCTTGCTCATCGCGCTGGAGGATCTGGCCAACCAGACGACTCAGCGCATCGGCATTTCCTGCGAGCTGCGGCAAAGCGGTAACGCGCCGAAGATGGCAAAATCCGCCGAGATTCACATCTACCGGATCGTGCAGGAATGCATCGGCAATGCCATCAGGCACGGCCAGGCGGACCGTATCATTATCGAGTCCGTCGGGGGCGACCGGGTCCACACCTTCACTGTGACCGACAATGGGGTTGGATTTGAGAAGCAGGCGGTCAAATCAGGCATGGGTTTGCATCTCATGGAATACCGCGCCCGCGTGATCGGCGCGGAGATCGACGTAAGAAAGCCTGCGGAGGGCGGCTGCCAGGTCATGTGTCAGCTTCTGGTGCCAACGGGGAAATAACGAAATCAGAATCACAGGCATCCCATGGGAAGTCGGAAGAAAGGTAGGAAGATTTGGGGTGAAAACATTTTCTTGCATATAATTTTCCTGCCTGCGTTCCCAAAAAATCCATCATTGAACCCCTGATGGAAGTCTCTCACTGGGTCCGCAGATTACGCAGATTCTCGCAGATGACCGCAGATACTAACCCCCGGAAGCGGACGTCATCAGGATTCGAGTGTTTTGAACGCCAGCCTTGCCCGATCTTCATCTGAGGTAATCTGCGACGGAATCTGCGGTTAAAAAGATCCGGAGTTTGAACCGCAGATTTCTCAGAGGGACGCAGATGAAGGCGTAATGGACAGGCAGATAGGGGTGAAAATCAGGTTGACGCCCCTCCACGGATGGGGCGACCGGTTCTCATGCGGAACGCCCGGATAAAAGCGGACCCGGAGGCGAAGGAATACAAAGGACGAAACCAGAATGGCGAATGACGAGTGGGGC
>JAYUPM010000195.1:0-11350 GCA_043760145.1 Spartobacteria bacterium | reverse complement strand
GCCAGGTCGTGCTTCGGCAATCGGGCGAGATACTCTTCCAATACAAGCAGGTCGCACCTTCGGCCACGGGTTATTCGATAGGCATCCAGGATCGGACTCGGTCGCAGGGAGTGCAGGTGGCTTATAACACCGTCTATGCGGTCTCGCAGATGGCGGTTCGCATAGAGCCCCCAGGATTTCTTTCATGGCTCGGATCGAGTGTAACTGGCGGGACAGTCGCTTCCGGCGGATCGCAGAACTTCAATGCCACTTTCAACGCCGCAGGTTTGTCCCCGGGACATTACTTCGCGCGGCTCATCCTGAATTCGAATGACGCGGATGAAGCAGTCCGCGCAATACCGGTGCAGTTGACTGTCTCTGGCCCCGAGGTGGAGCTGCTTGGAAATGGCCTCAGCATTGGATCCGGAGACATCTCCCCCGCAGTTATCGATGGAACCGATTTTGGGATGGCATCCATTGCCGGCGGATTAGTCACGCGGACATTCGCCATCCGCAACTCGGGCCCCAGCTTGCTGACAGTCAGTGGCGCGGCGGTTAGTGGCAGCGGATTTTCAATCACAACGCCGCCCGCCGCATCGGTGACAGCTTTGGGCTCCACCACATTTGTGGTGACCTTCGCTCCGACGGTGGCAGGACCCGTGATCGGCGCGGTAACTTTCACGACAAACGATGCCAGTGAAGGCAGTTACTCTTTCGCCGTGGCAGGCCGCGCACTCAGCCCAGTGGAGAGCTGGCGTCTCACGCATTTTGGCGCTATCGAAGGCGCCGGAATTTCCGCGGATGCTGCCGACCCGGACAACGATCGATTTTCAAACGCCATTGAGTATGGATTCACTCTCGATCCACAAGTCGCGGGTTTCATTGGCATCCCGAGAGGCGGCATTAATGCAAACGGATATCTTGAGATAGAGTTCACCCGAAATACCGCGAACACGGATCTCACATACACCGTCCAGGCATCCTCGGATCTTATAACTTGGACGCCGATCGCCAGTAGCATCGGGGGCGGCGTGACAATCGGTTCAGGCGCGAATTCGGTGGCGGAGGCCGGGGCCGGCTCCCTCAAGACAGTCACAGTGGAGGATTCGCAATCCGCCAGCGCGGGCGGTTCCCGGTTTATTCGAGTGAAGTTGGCAAGGAACTAGATCGGAGTAAAAAATTCGAAGCGCCCGCCGGCTCATCACCGGCGGGCGCTTTTCGTTTTGGCAGAGGTTGGGTGCCCTCGCCCCCAGAACGCTTTTGCCTCATGTCCCCATAGCCGGAAATGAATCCACGAGATTTGTCGCAAAATAATTTGACGACTTTTGCCGAACTCCACATAAAACCGTCCGCATTCGGCCCGGTTCGATTTTCCGGATTGTGCCGATTTCCCCCCAAACCTCCCTCCACCTTCCTTATGGGCGTAGCATGCTTCCGATCCCCGATCACAGCCACCGCTGCGTGGGCACTCAGGCTCTTCGTGATATTGTTGGTCTCCTTCGGAGGGGATGCTTTTGCCCAAGGGCTTTCCCCCACGACCTTTCAGCTTCCCTTGGATCGGGCGGGTCATTCATTCACTCTCCGTCAAGGAGACATAACGCGGGCGGTTGATGTCCTCGGGATTACCAATCTCACGGATGACGGCATGGGAAATCTTTCTCCGTCAGCCAACAGTTTTCTGGAGATCCGGGGTGACGTCACAGACTTGGAAACCTATTGGCTTATCGACGAAACGACCGGTGGAACCACCCCTCCAAATATTTGGAATTCTCCGACGTGGGCACGACACAGCTTTTTGAGCAGCCCATGGATTTTAGATTGGGAGGTAAGCAAAGCCTTTTTTGTTTCGCTCCCAGAGAGTCGCCTGGGTCATGTTTTTTCGGTATTCTGGGAGGGGGTCAGCCATACTCTGACCACGGGTCCTCTCCTTTCCTATTCCACCACCGACTCGAATGGGGAGCCGCGCCTGGCTTCCTACGGTTTTTTTGAAGGGAGCGCACCGACAGGTCCTGGGAACGAGTATGTGATTGTTGATCAAACAGCGATGCAGCAGTCCGATAATCGCCCGGTGACGAATCGGGATCTTGTTTCCTCGACAACGTGGACGCCATTTTCCGGAAACCTTCCCACTAAGCTGTTGACGATCTGGCTGGCAGACAAAGTTGGCTCTGGTTATTTTGCTGCCCGATATGATTTGAATACCCTTTCAGGATATTCACAACGGTTTGAGATACCGATTGATGAGCTGAATCACGGTGGCAGCGGTGGATTTTTACGTTTAGGAACCACGGCCATGGGAATGAACGAAGAGTTTCAACTGACTCGCTTAATCGATGGGCATGTAACAAACACCAGAACAATCGGTATTACCAACCGGGAGATTATGTGGTTAATGCCACACATCGGCGAGGTGCTCAATATTTATAGAGAAATCCCGATTCGCGTTGGCGAAAGTTATTTCGAACAAACGATTTATCTTCGGAACGCGCATGATTTTATATTTTGGCATATTGATATAGGGTTACATAATCTGGTCCACGATCCGGGATACTCAGGACTCGAGATTGCTGCTGGAGACCTAGGACCCCAGAATGCTTTTAGAGTATCAGGATCACAGAATGCTTATGACAGTCAGGGAAATGTTTACTACAGCTACCCTTACTGGGAGTATCATTATGCGGTATTTCAGGATCCAACCGTCCCTTTTTGGTTCGATGTTTGGTCAGCTGGGCAGTTTCTGAAGATTTCCACCGATTTGATGGATGGTTATAGTCCGCCGCCAATGCCCGATTACACCCCTCGGCCGGACTTTGTTCAGGGAAGTACGCAACCTATTTCTCTAAACATCAGTGCCACCCGGTGGAACCATCAGTTGGAAGTTCGCACCGGTTACGGCGAACGTTATCCTGTCACTGCGGACCGAATGCAGGGGTTCTGGAGTGTGGATCAACGGAGCCAGAGCTGGTTTACCTCTTATTGGTATTTCAACGCGACGAGTTTTATCAATCCTGGATACGACTGGCGTGTGGTGGACCTGACAACCGGCGAAGAGGCCCCACAGGGAGGGTATGACCTCTCCAGTTGGCATGCATCCGACGCGAATCTCGATACGGATGGGGATGGCTTGGTCGATTGGTATGAGAAGCTTATTGGTCTCAATCATCTAAACAAGGATAGTGACGGTGATCGGATGCCCGATGGCTGGGAGATCCAACATTCTTTTAACCCAACCAACAACACCGATGCGCAATTGGATCGGGATGCTGACGGTTTCACCAATCTCCGGGAATATATCCGGGGCACCGATCCTTTCGTTTTTGATCCGCATGGAACATGGTTGAACCTAGAGCTTCGGCTTGACCCGGGCCGGGCGGGACATTCGTTTTCAATTGAGTGGAACGGAGCAACCCATCGCGCTCTCAGCGCAGGTTTGATAGAGCTGGCAAGCAGCAGTTGGACGAGCTTGGATGCGGATTTGGATGATACCAGCGTTCCCTCGTTTAGCTTGATCGATCACACAGCGGGCGAACGGCTTGCTCTCGCAGGCCTCACAATTTTGGAGGGTGTCGCCACGCCCGCCGGTCAATGGAGAGATGCCGCATCCGGTGCCCTTGCAACCCGGAAATATTTTCTTCTGCCCGCTGCGCGAAGGGACCATCAATTCGCGCTGACAACTGGGATCGGCTCGCTCTATCCTGTAACCGTCTCTCCTTTTACCGGCCAGATTTACGAATCTTATCTGGGATTGGCACATCCGACTCAACGCGTGTCGGGGGTCGCAACCTTTGACCTTAACTCGGATTTTTCACTGATCGATCTAACTACTAATGAGAGATCGCCGTTGAACCGGACAAACCTTGTGCCGGTCGCGTGGGTGCAGAATACTGTGCCGCTTCCTTTCCGGACCGCTACGATCATTGTTTCCGATGCCGATGCTCGAAGGTCATTTAGTCTGTCAAGCCAGGGCTCGGTTCAATGGCTTGATCCTCAGTTGGTCTTAATCGGAGATAATTGGAGGCACGCAGTCGTTGCATCCTTGGCGACGGGAGCCGCGTTTGTTTTAGCCCGAACTGAAGATTGGGCGAGGTCAACGCAGCAACAAATGGGCTTCGAAGATCAGACATTCGATTTCAGCACGGTGTTTCCAGCGATTGGAAGCCCGCCTGTGAATCAACCGCCCATAAATCCGCTTGTGACTATTTGGCTGCCTGCCTCGGAGGCGGGAAACTATTTCACGTTGCATACCAGCTCGGGCACGTCTTATCCGGTCTACCCATCGGGAGCCGGTGGATTCGATGAATTCGGTGTCTTTCATTCTAATCCCTCAGTCAGTGCGAGGATCGCTCCCAATCAAAACTTTTGGTTGGAGCGGATTGTCGATAATTCCATTTCCTCCTGGGAATGGGTTGGAACGGCAGATCGCAGTGTCGATTGGACCGCCGAATTTTCCGCCGTGGTGCCCACGGATCCGATCTTAACGATTTGGCTTCATCCGGATAACGCAACGACGAGTTTCACGCTGACTACGACATCTGGATCTTCGGATGTTTTCAACCCATGGTGGGTCACGGATTACGATAGCTCGGGAAATAGTCGATCCGGTTTCGCCATTTCTACGACCATTGGTCCCAACCAAGCCTTTACTCTTACTCGCAACAGCAGCGGGGTATCTGCTTCCGGGTCAATCGGGATAGTAAACCTCCGGGTCGATTGGAGCGCGGTCTTCTCGGCGGCGGTGCCCCCGGTAGTCCCGCCGTATCAACCCAAGTGGGAGTCAATCTCCTTTAAAGTCGGGGAGAACCATTACGGGCATTCGATTCTTGTGCATCAAGCCGACGGCACGACGATCACACCATCGCTGGACGGAAACAATGGCTATCGATCCAGCTCAAACAACGGCCCGGAGTATCGGTATTACTACACCGGATATACCGCGAGGGTTGACATCAACCAAGGGTATTGGATCCAGGATAGCTCCGGGCATCGGGATTTAATGGATGGATTCAACCCGCCGGCTCCGCCGAGGACCGGATTATCGTTTAAACTTCCCGCATGGCGCGCCGGTCATGCGTTTCGGCTAAGTATCAAGGATCAAGGGTCTCAACCCGTGGTGGTCAACGCAGAACCCGTTGATCGATATTTGGTTTCTGGAGTGCACTTTTCCGGGACTGGCGATCAACAGCAGGTGGACCGATGGGTTTCATATGTTACCGGAACTTCCAGCTATCTTACCAATGCCATCCAGAAGACATATCTTGTGGACGAAACGCACGGTGACCGGATCGCGGTTTACCCGGGACCGAATCAGATTGACCTGAGTCAATGGTGGGGGCCACAACAAACATTACAGCTTATGATGCCGGCTTCGCGTTGGACTCACAAGTTGGAGGTGCACACCGCAAATGGGGACGTGTATTCGATCCAGAACGGGCAGATGCAAGGATTTTGGTCGGCGACGGGTCCGAACGACTCATCATTCACGCCTTATTGGATATTTGATGCGCGCAGCTATGTAAGGCATCCCGTTGACTGGTGGGTCTATGACCGGGACACCAATGAGAGAGCTCCAATGAACCAGAGCAACTTGGCGACGTGGGTCGCCGCCAACAGCGAGACTGACAGTGACGGCGACGGACTTGTGAATTGGTATGAATCCATTATTGGCACTGACCCGAGCAAACAAGATACGGATGGTGACTTATTACCCGATGGATGGGAGCTTGCCCGTAATCTTGACCCGCGCGATCCACGGGACGGGCTAAGTGATCGGGATGGAGACCGCATCAGCAACCTGCGTGAGTATCAGGCACATTCTAACCGGAATGCAGACACTGATGGAGATGGTGTTAAGGATTGGGATGAAATCAGGGCAGGAACGAACCCAGATCGCCCGGATAACCCCGTTCTAAACCTGTCTGTATTCGGGTTTACCCGGCCCTAACATCCCCACTCTATCTTAAGAAAACTTATGTATCGTTTATTCGCACTCGCTATAGCTGCACTGCTCGTAATTTGGCCACAGGCTGGAGATGCGCAGACCATCGAATCAGTCCTGCGGGGACTTCAGGAGCGGCAAAAGGTCCTCAATTTTCGGGACGATCCTGCTGGGGCGTTCCTCCTTCCCATCCAATGGCCGGAAGAACTGGGCCTAGAGCCGTTCCCTGAGGATGGGGATATCGACAACATCGAACACATGCTAAGCGCGCTGCAATATGCGGTTGAAGAGTATACAAGGCTTGCGCCGCTCTTCTTGAACTACAACACCACTGAATTGACTAAAACAAAACAGCGCCTGATGAATCAAGGTCGCACTGCCGAATCTTTAGAGTCTACCGTAGATCACGTAGACGAAGAATGGATGGCGATGTATTACGAGTTGATCGAAGAGACAGTGAACGAGGATCCTCCGGTCCATGTTGATGTACTACAATCCGCGGCTTTTCTTCCCGTCAATATTGGAGCAATCAGTATACATAACTGGCGGGACAAGCTGCGTTACTTAGCCTCTTGCGTTAACGAACTAAAGGTTTTGCCATGGGAGGCTCAGGTCACAGGAGCATACGGGCGTGCTTATAACCCAAGCTTCGAGCCCGATGGAAATGGATGGTATGTTAGCCAAGATCATTCCGATATGTCCATTACCTTTCCGGGGGAGGGTTATACTTGGGCGTTCGCTCATACGGCTTCGAGTTTCAATGGCTCCACACCCACGGCATTCGAATGGCGACTCGAAGGGGGTGGGAGCGATGAGTATGCAACTGCTTGGGCTCACTTTTCCGGGATCATTGGATTGCGTGTGAATGCAGGTCCACTTGGAGGGCGAGTGTTTATACTCAAGGCACCAGTCATTCAAAAATGGGGAGACTTGGGCGAGGCCGTCGCAAATTTGCAACCCACTAGACTGAAGGTAGGGAGCTTTATTGACATCAATTCAGTCGGTGGTGGGCAAGTGAGCCTTGACGGTGATCCAAACCAGCAAATTACGTTAGGAACTTTCTATCCGTTAGATCCCATCGGGGATCCATACAATAATATGTCGGTTCCAATGGATTATGGGGATGCTGTCACAAAATCCCTCGAATTACTTAATCTAAGCGCGCCTATAATAAATGGATCCATGACCGTGACGCCCCCGGCGATCTCTATGCAAAACCCGTGGAATCCAGATGTCGAATACGCAATCACGCTTGATCAAGGCGCTGACAAAAGGCGGCGTTATAGTGCTTATAGCTCATATCACTGGTTAGACGTTAGTATGCTAATGCTGCTGGCTCCGCGGTTTACGGAGTTGCTGTCTGCTTCCGAAAAAAATTCGAGCATACAGCCGCGCCTTGGTGAGGTCGAACTAACCATGCATAATCATTCTTTATTTCGAGTTCACGTAGGTCGCGGAATTGACGATCACAATCAGTTCGCGTGGCTAAGCGGTCGATCGGATGGGTTTGGCAGCCTTCAGTTTTTCGGATCCTCCAACCAATTTGATGCGCTGTACGAAGACGATTGGAGGAGTTTCGAGCACGATGCCAAATCTCCAATCGGAGACCGAACGTTTAACTCTATCGCGGAGTTCACCACGCTGCAAAAGCAACAGAGCGGCTGGCAAGATCGAATCCACTATATTACTCACTGGTTCTTTCCTCGGCTCCGGCAGGTAAAGGGACGCGATGTGCTCGTAGATATTACCTACGTAAACGCATACAAGAAAACTCTGGCGTTTTATTGGGCCAAGGATATCGGCCCGCTAACCGGAAAGTTCTATTCCCCCGTGGGGACGCCCTTCAGGACACTAACGATAGAAAACCCGACGGTAGGCACAGAGGTGCCGCTGCCAACGGATAAGGGTGCGTTAAATATCACCGAGGGGGGCATCATCCATTCGATACGAAGTTCTTTTGATGAGGCCGCGAATGAAGGCCACGGCGAGGAGCACGTCGTTTTTAAGGTAGGGGAGAACTTCACGCAGGATATAGTAGTTCCTTACAATAATAAATACCTCCCACTCGACGAAAAGGCATGGATTATTACTGAGACAAACCATGGTCGGATGCAGACGCGAAAGCTACAGTTTGAAGCGTGGGCTAATCCTATCGTTAATGTTGCGCCACGCGTTAAATCATCCGAGATCGGAACGGGTGCGACCAAGGAGACGACGGTTTATACGTGGGGGCCTACTGTGCCGTATGTCTGGTCCGCAAACGTGCAGAAGATCGAGTTCACGGGCCCTGCCTCGTGGTCCGAATCCGGGCGGGTGATTGACTTCAACGATGGGTTGCTCGCTTCGGAGAGCCGACTTGTATCGGGCAAAGCCCTCATGAAATCGTTCGTGTATAACGATAATGAGATTGTGGAAACTCACTCACTTGCTGGGCAAGAGTTCAAGACGATAAAGCGAACCTACTCGCCGGATTTTAAAACGGTTGCTGTCGATACCGACGGAAAACGGTCGATGACTGCGACCTATGTTGGAGTGACCGGCAACGGTAACGTCCCCTCAAAGGTCGAGTATCCGGGGGGATACACCGAACTCACAAGCTTTGTTGAGCACGCTAATGGGCATGATGTTCGGGTGACAACAGGATGGGGGGCCGACGCGGCTGGGTCACGCACTGTTAGTTTTTCGGAGTTCAACCGCTATGGTGGACTCAAAAGCGCATTTACGACCTCGCTCGGAGTCACCGTGCATAGCGCCGTCGGTTCGGATTTCCTTCCATCGGGCCAGCCCAAGAAAATTACTTATCTGCGGGGATCGGAGGATTTTAACTACGTGGAGAGCGGACCGTCATGGGGTATGTTATCTTCCACGACAGATCCTTTCACGCGGACCACGACCATCTCCGGCTACGATGATTACCTGCAGCCGACAGCAATCATCAATAATGATGAGACGCATACTTTTGATTATTCAGTGCCAAACAAAGTCAGGGCGACCTCGAGCGCAGGATACTTCAACGAACTCGGGTTGTCGGGCACGGGTGCTGCGCAATCTTTCACTTCAACTTTCGGGGAAGGCTCTTCAATCACGAAGATTCCGGGGGGTGCCGCGAATGCCATTACTGCGGGCGGTCGATCAAAGTCTCTGACCGTTGATCCATCCGGGATGGTAAAAGGGCTTGGAAACGGGATTGGAGGACGGGGCGGGGATCGGGAGATCGGGGTCGATAACAAGCGATTCTATGTGGAGGAGACGGCGCGCATGAAGGACAACACGCTGCGCGTCACCAAGACGCGCACTATATTCGACGGGCACGGTCGGGTGGTGGCAGTCACTGGTCCCGACGCAAACGGAACCAATGCGACAGCCACATGGGAATACGATGATGCGAATCAGAAGGTCACGTTTAAGCCGGGTGTCGGTCCCGTGTCCGGGAAACGTATCACGACCCTTTCGGATGACGGGGCTGTTCAAACGGTATCTTTTAATGGGAAGGGGCAGACTCGGGTCTCACGGACCGCCGCAAACGGGGCAATCGTGAACTTGACGGAGATCAACGACGACAGTTCCACCTCAGGCTGGATTGCACAGGAGCAGACCACCTTTGATCCTGCGACGGGGATAACCACTCACACGCCGTGGGGTTTGCCCTCGAATAAAACGACAGTGACGACCCCGGTTCCGGGTGCCACGGGTGCGGTAGCGATTTCCGGGGGGCCGACAAACGAAACGATGCAAATCAATCTTGCTGCAGGCTGGCCCAGCTCCTTTAAGGGAACGACGGGCGGGGTGTCGCTTGATATCAACAACCTCGCACGCACCAATGGGCTCCTCAATGGAATCCATGGGACCCTCGGAGGGAAACCGATTGGCCTACAGATCGGAGCGGATCGGCGCGTGAGCCGTCTTTACGGCCCGGGAACCGACGCGCAGTTTGGGCACGGAGGCGGCGCTGGTTATCAGACGGTTATCTTCGACACGGCCAAAGGAAAGACTCGGACCGTGACGTCGGACTCCGTGGGTGACCCGACTTCTTCCACTGGCGATGGAGCGCTTCCCATTACACTCACGACTACAGACACGGCAACAGGCAGTTCCACCACGCACCGGAACCTGACTTCGACCACCAACTTGTTCGGGGCGCTTCTGGAAAACAATTACGGTGGGATCCGCGAGAGCCGGACCTTAAACGGAGACGGCTCCACTGCCTCATTTGGCATTGTTGGGCCCGGGCGCAGCATGAACGTCACTGTTTCGCAGAATGCCAACAGCCAGACAGTGTCCTGGCCGGAAGGGGCGGTGGTGACGAATTTCTTTGATTCCGGACCTGAGTCCAGAGTGACGGCGCCTAACGACCAGCGCGCATTTGCTTACAAACGGATGGAACTGGCCAATGAGATCCATGAGGCAGGTCCATGGCAAGGGTGGGGTCTGGCGTGGAAGACTGATAAGCAAGGCCGCGTATTTGCGCTGGAGATTAACGGGCCCGGCGTATCGCGGACGTTTGGCTATGGCTACGACCAGTTCTCCCGGCTCAATAAGTTCTCTTCCGCCAACCATTCTTCAAGCTACACGCGCAATGATTCCGGACAATTGGCGAGCCTGCGCAGGGGCCGACTCACAACGACGTGGGGATATGATCCAAACCTCGGGCGCCTAACTGGAATCAGCAACGCGAACGCGAGCGGGACCAGCTTCGGCTTTGCGTATCCGGAAGTGGACGCGCAACTGCGGATCCGGCGGCGCGAGGCGAGCGTGGGAGTGAGCTGGCGCCAGCTCGGGTATGACAATTTGGACCAGTTGCGCAGCGCCCAAGTGACCAGCGCGGGGTCGTTCGCGTATGACTACGATAATCGCGGCAATCGCAATGGGCAGGGACCTAGCGTGGTGAACGCGCATAACGGGCTGGATCAATTCACCTCCCGGACACTTTTGGCCCGGGGGTTTGGTATCTTTGGCGCCGTCCGGCGGGATGCTTCGCTTCTGGCGTTCCATCCGTTGGCGAACGTCGCGGGCGATGCCGTCGGAGTTGATCCGCTAACTGGCAACTTCTTTTCATGGTGGAATGTGCCCTCCAATCATAACAACGGACTCGCATCCCGGATGGATACACTGGTGCGCGCAACGGCCCCGAATCCCACCGGCCCGCCGCCCGTTTCGGAATCGACTGTCTATTTGACTGTCCCCCCAAACCTTGAGATCGCGACGTATGATTTTGCGGGACGGATGACGTCTGACGCCTACTGGGTTTACGGCTGGGATGCCCAGGGGCGGATGACTGACATGACACGCAAGGATCCAACCCTTGTTGCGCCGGATGTCCTAAGTGAACGGCTCGAGTTTATTTATGATGCCGATGGACGGCGGACTTTAAAGAGGCGGACCGTCACGTATCCGCAGAATAAGATCGAGATAGAGGAGAGCCAGGTGCTATGGGCC
>JAYUPM010000194.1:0-4218 GCA_043760145.1 Spartobacteria bacterium | reverse complement strand
CAAAGAGCTCACCGCGCCAAAACCCTTCGCCATACTGAAGCCGGAGCAGGTTTTGCTGACCACGTCCGATGGCCGCCTGCAAAGGATCCCCGGTCTGTTCCTGGCGTGTAGTAAGGATTCCCGGCATGTGCGGATGGACGGCGTGATCCCTCTTACGTTAAAACTTCCGCCGGCTTCCCACTGAGATGGCCGCGTCCCGCGCTGACTCCATTAAAGGCCTCCACACCATCGGCGCTGAGCTGGGCGGGCCGGGCGCCGAAATTGAATTTGATGTTCTTCCATGTATCGCCGGAATGCGCCTGCAGTCCAAGGCTCGCGGTCGGTTCATAGCCGCAATGGACCATGCAATTCTCGCAGCGCGGATCGCGGGCGACTCCATCGACCACGCCGAGCTTGTCCCAATCCGTTTTTTCCAGAAGCGCGTTATATGTCGGGTAATGGCCATCGGTCATCAGATAGCATGGCCCTTTCCAGCCACGAATGTTCCGGGTCGGGATGGCCCACGCGCTGCAGGTCAAGTCGCGTTTGCCCGCAAGAAACTCCAGGTAAATTGGCGTCCCGAAAATCGGATATTTGCGGCCCCATTCCTCGGCCTTCGCAAACTTCTCCGTCGTCGCTTTTCGCGTCAAAAAGAAGTTCTCAGGCGCCACCCCCAACCGGCTCACCATATCCTTCTTGGCCGCGTCATATTCGTATCCGGGAGAAATGGTGTGCCCATCAATTCCGAGGCTCGATAGGAACGCGAACATTGCCTCGATCTCCTCCGGGTCGGTTTCTTTGTAAACGGTGGTGTTGGTGGCGACCTGGTAACCGAGGATCTTGGCCATGCGCATGGCGGCAACGGCTTCCTTGAAGACCCCTTCGCGTTCCACGATGAGATCATGGGTGCGCTCCAGCCCATCGAGATGCACATTCCAGTAAGCCCACCGGCTCGGGGCAATGACCGGTTTCTTTGGGTCCTTCGGGCCTTTCCGGATCTCATCGATGTCCTTGCCGGTCACCAGTTCTTCGCGCATCAAAATCTGCAACTGACGCTCCACCGCCTCCGGTTGCGTGGCGAATGTGGCTGCCAAATAATCTCGCATTTTCCGCCGCATCGCCGTGGCGTTTGTGCAGATGTAAACGATCCGCCGTTGCCCGAGCAATCCTTCCACGAGCGCCTCAATGTGCGGGTAAATCAACGGTTCCCCGCCGCAAATGGAAATCATCGGGGCATCGCATTCGGTTGCGGCACCGAGGCAATCCTCCAGCGACATCAGGTCCTTGATGGAGGTCGAGTATTCACGGATCCGGCCGCAGCCGGTGCAGGTGAGGTTGCAGGTGTGGAGCGGTTCCAGCTGCAGAACGGTCGCGAATTTCTCCACGCCACGCAGCTTCTTGCCGATAATATAGGCGGCAATCTTGGTGGTCAGGGCCAGCGGGAATCTCATGAAATGGCAGAGTTACACAGGCATGGCGTCCCGTGGCAAGGTTCGTAGTTCCGCATTTATGCGGCTCTTCACTTTTATTAGTCTGAAATTTGAGGTTTGAGGTTTGGGATCTGAACATGGAGTCTGCCCGGCATGAAACCCCCAAGGCATTTCCGTTTCCTCTCCATCGTATTGAGCGTCTGCAGTGCGCTTCTTTTGACCGGATGTTTCGACACGAAACAGGAGTTCACCATCAACCCGGATGGATCCGGCAAGGTGATCCACGAATCCACCTTCCAAAAACTTACATTCTCCGATGAATCAAAAGACCCAGCCGATTCATTGAAAGAAGCGGTGTCCAAGGTGATTCAGGATTCGAAGGGGGTCGATGCATGGAAAGACGTCACTTTTGAAACACTCGAGGATGGGCGGATTCATTTTAAGGGGACCGCCTATTTCAAAGACCTCTCCAAGCTCAAGTTGGATAATCAACAGTTCCAACAGTTCCAATTCGGCTGGCAGAAAGGAGCCGGCGATACCCATACATTGACCGAACTCTCAGCCAAGAGTGACGCGCCCTCCGCATCCACGAAGCAATCCGAATTGGCCGCTCTTTCGCCGGAAGCCCGCGCAAAAAAGATCAAGGAGGAACGCGGCAAGTTCCAACAGATGAAACCGATGATGGCGGGTGTCATTGGGACCATGCGCCAGGCCGTGGTTTTCCATCTGCCCGGAAAAGTCGGGGCGGTTGCAAATTTCCAAAAGGACGCAAAGGGCGATCTTAGTTTGTTGGTGGAAGGGGCAAAGCTGATGGCGGCCATGGAAAAGCTGATCAATGATGATGAATGGCTCATTCAAAGTGGCGGGATGAAGGTCGGTAATGACTCTGCTCCCACGATGGATCTCAAAATGAATGCGCTTATATTCGGAACCAATGCGCCAATAAGCGCAACGGTGAGCGGGGCCACCAAGCCGCTCTTTGATTACGAAGCGGAAAAAGCCGCCGCGCTCAAGGCGCTCCCTGCTTTGCAAAAACAACTCGGCGGTGGAGCAGTCGGCGCGGTCTCCCTTGCGCCTCCAGCCCAAGGCGGGGCCTTGAAAAGCCTGAAGGTCGTCGGGGTCCAGTTGGTTACCGGCGGCGACCAGAAACGCGAGATTCAACCGTTCAATCAATTTGAGTCCGGATACAACGTGGCGTTGCTTGGAGAATTCCCGGGGAGCGTGCTCGCAGTCACTGGCGAGAGCGTGCTTGAGAAGGCGATCGCCAGTGACGGCGCGGATTTGCTTCCAGAGTCTGAGTTCAAGCGGAAGATTCATTTCCCACGACTCTCCAAGGAAAAATCCGGGGTGCTTTTTGAGTTGGAACTCAAGGCCCCGGCGGCTGGGGTCAAAGGAATCAAGGAGCTCTCCGGCCAGCTCCAATACACGGTCGCCGATATCAGCAAGGAAGTGGACCTTGGGTTTTCAAAGCTGGAAGTGGGCGCCACGGGGACACAGCTCGGGGCAAAGGTCGAAAAGATCGAGAAAGCGTTCGGTGATGATACGGGACAACAAATCACCATCAAACTCAACGGGCGCCCTGAAATCATTAAGTCGGTCAGTTTGGTGGTGAACGGCCAGAAGACTCCCTTGAAGCAAAACGGATATTCGGGAGGCGGCAATTCATTCAGTTATCCCTTCACCCATACCGCTGCGATCCCCGCCAATGGCCGTCTGGTCGCCGACATTTTTGACGAGGTCAAAACTTTCAAAGTCCCGTTCAAGCTCGAGAACATCACGCTCCTTGGGATGCCGATGGAGCCGGGGAAATGACGAAATCAGAATGACGAATGAAGATTCCATTTCCACCCTCCGGACGGCTCCGCGATGGGGGGCGAAATGACGCGCCTTTACCGGGATGCGCAGAGGGAGTAGCGTCCACGATATGACCGCTGCGCCGCCAGTCATCGAAGCAAGCTCGACTCCGTTTTCAACGCGCATGGGCACCACCGTGCATTGTTCCCCGCTGCTCCATCGGATGCGCGCCGCCGGATTGGATACGCCCGCAAAGCTAGCTGCCACGGCCATTTCGCGAGGATTGGCCCATTATGCTCCGGCCGACGGCAAAACCGAGCCGCCGCCATTGCTCCGGCCTGTCGGATCGGCGGACCTTGCAATCGCCTTGATGCATCCGTCCTTTCCGTGGGATCCCCAACGCATCCGCCTCGGGGCGGCAATCCTCGCCACTCGCGGGCTCGATCCGAAAGCCGTCGCGCACCTTGCGATCCAGGAGCGTGCTATCGCAATTGTCCGGGAGATCGCGGCTTCCGCTGCCGTCGTCGAACCCGAAGAAGCGTTCTGGCGCGAACTACTAGGCGCATTGCCCGCGGGGCCGTCGGTCCCACCCGGATTGCTTCCGCATCGATCCCGCTACATGGCCATCTCGGGTCTGGCCCGTCCGGGCTGTGCGCCGCAGTCGGTTTGGATTCGACCCTCGCCCGCCGCATGAGCCACGCGGAAACGATCCTCCGCACTTTGGACCGGCACTTCTCGCGGGAGACTTCGCTCATTCTCTATGGTCGGGCCGCGCTTGTCCTCGGCTTTCCGGACCCCCCTCCGGAAGTGGCCGCTTCCCTCGACGTGGACATCATCCTCCCGCACGACCGGGCCCGCGCACGAATGAGAATATTTTGCTCACGGAACACACGGGAACTTGGAAGGGGTCGGAGGTGAATGGCGCGAAGTTAAGGAAATATCGTCCCTCGTCCTCGTCCTCGTCCCTCGTCCTCGATTCCCCGTCCATTGTCGTTTTCGAGGACGAGGACGAGGG
>JAYUPM010000193.1:0-1757 GCA_043760145.1 Spartobacteria bacterium | reverse complement strand
TGCTGGTTGTCGCCCCGCCGATGAGCAGTGGCAGCTTCATCCCCAGGCGTTCCATTTCCTTGGCGACATGAATCATCTCATCAAGCGACGGCGTGATCAGGCCCGAAAGCCCGATCACATCGACGTTATGTTCGCGGGCCGCGTGCAGAATCTTGTCGCAAGCCACCATCACGCCGAGATCAATGACCTCGTAGTTATTACATCCCAGCACCACGCCAACGATGTTCTTTCCGATGTCATGCACGTCGCCTTTGACCGTTGCCATCAGGATCTTGCCCTGGGCGCGCACCTCGCCCCCGGCCGCTAGCGTTGCCGCCTTTTCCGCTTCCATAAACGGGAACAGATACGCCACCGCTTTCTTCATTACCCGCGCGGATTTGACCACTTGCGGCAGGAACATTTTCCCGGACCCGAACAAGTCGCCGACAACATTCATCCCATCCATGAGCGGCCCCTCGATGACAAGCAATGGCCGCCCATACTTGATCCGCGCCTCCTCGGTATCGAGATCGATGAACTCGACGATCCCCTTCACCAGCGCGTGCGAGAGCCGTTCCTCCACTGTCCCTTTGCGCCACGCGGACTCTTCCACCGCGACCTCGCTCTTGTCCTTTTTCTTAACTGTCTCCGCGAAAGTAACCAGCCGCTCGGTCGCATCCGGACGGCGGTTGAGGAGAACGTCTTCCACCAAGCCAAGCAACTCCTTTGGGATCTCCTCGTAGACTTCAAGCATCCCGGCGTTGACGATCCCCATGTCGAGGCCGGCCCGGATCGCGTGAAAGAGAAAGACCGAGTGCATCGCCTCGCGCACCACATTGTTACCCCGGAAACTAAACGAGATATTGGAGACGCCTCCGCTGACTTTGGCATGGGGAAGGTTCGCTTTAATCCAGCGCACTGTCTCGATGAAGTTGACCCCGTAGTTGTTGTGCTCCTCAATCCCGGTCGCCACCGTGAGGATATTTGGATCAAAAATGATGTCCTGCGGCGGGAAGCCAACCTGATCGACAAGCAACCGGTAACTGCGTTCGCAGATCGCGATCTTGCGCTCATAAGTGTCCGCCTGTCCTTGCTCGTCAAAGGCCATCACCACAACTGCCGCCCCATATCGGCGCACCAATTTCGCGGCCTGCAGAAACTTCGATTCCCCTTCCTTGAGCGAGATCGAGTTCACGATCCCCTTGCCCTGGACACACTTGAGCCCCGCCTCGATCACACTCCATTTTGAGGAGTCGATCATCACAGGGACCCGCGCGATCTCCGGCTCGGTCATGATGTAATTAAGGAACCGGGTCATGGCCGCCGCGCCATCGAGCATCCCCTCGTCCATGTTGATATCGATGATCTGCGCGCCGTTCTCCACCTGCTGCCTGGCCACGCTCACCGCTTCCTCATAATTCCCCGCAAGGATCAGCTTCGCGAATTTCGGTGATCCAGTCACGTTGGCCCGCTCGCCGATGTTCACGAAATTGGTTTCCGGCGTGAGTGTCAGCGCATCGTTTCCACTCAGACGCAAATACGGAGCCGCCTCCGGAATCACTCGGGGTGCGATTCCGCGCACCGCTTCCGCAATCGCAGCTATGTGAGGCGGAGTCGTCCCGCAACATCCGCCGACAATGTTGAAGATCCCTTCCCGCCCCCAATCCGCCAACTGCGGCGCAAGAGATTCCGGGGTCTCGGGAAAACCCGTTGGCAGCAGCGGGTTGGGGAGGCCCGCGTTCGGATAGACACTTACATAGAGCGGAGCCAGCGCGCTG
>JAYUPM010000192.1:0-11414 GCA_043760145.1 Spartobacteria bacterium | reverse complement strand
AGCGGACTTGTGGTAAAATTGCCCGATTGGTGGAAAGGTCGCCGGCCCTCAAGGCCACAGGTTTCGGTCACAGTGGACTCCGCGAAAGCGGGCGGACTCGGAGTGAACGCCATGCTCGCCTTCAACGCGAATGTCACCCTGGAAGGGACAAAACTTTCCGATGCGGAATGGCGGCAAATCAAAGCCACGCCGACCGGCTTGGTGAATCTGCGGGGACAATGGGTTGAAGTGGATCGCGCCCAACTGGACCAGGTGCTCGATCATTGGACGAAGGTGCAGGCCGCGCATGCGTTGGGCGGACTCTCTTTTCACGAAGGAATGCGCTGGCTCGCCGGATTTCCACTTGCCGCGGCGGGCGACGCAGCGCCGCTCGAATTTGAAACCGGCCAGGCATGGGGCGAAGTGGTGGCGGGCAAGAACCTCCAGGGGTTGCTCGCGCAACTTCGTGAACCTGCGGACGTGGAGGTGATCCCGGGACTGCTGGCGACATTGCGGCCATATCAAAAGCGCGGTGTGGGCTGGCTTCATTTTGTCAGCCGATTGGGCTTTGGCGCTTGCCTGGCCGACGACATGGGCTTGGGCAAGACCCTTCAGGTGATCGGAGTTCTTTGTATGCGCCGGACCGAGACGAAAGGGAGTGCGGCGCCCAGCATCATCGTGGTGCCCGCATCGTTGATTGGGAATTGGCTCGCGGAGTTTGCGCGCTTCGCCCCGCACCTTCGCGTGCTGGGCGGGCATCCATCGGTGACAACGCGCGAAACGCTCAATGCGCTGGCAGCGGATCCGGCGAACGCTTTGCACAATTACGACGCATTGCTTACCACCTACGGATTCATTCAGCGGAGCGAATCCTTGCACGCGCATCAGTGGGACTTGGCGGTGCTCGATGAGGCGCAGGCGATCAAGAATCCGGCCACGGCCCAGGCCCGCGGCGTCAAGAAGTTACAGGCCCGCGCGCGGTTCGCCCTGACCGGGACGCCTGTGGAGAACAGGCTTGGCGATCTGTGGAGTCTCTTTGATTTTCTCAATCCCGGTTTGCTTGGCAGACCCAGCGACTTTGTCAGGGCCACAAAAGAAATGGCCGACCGCCCGCACGGATACGCGCCGTTGCGCAAGCTCATTGGTCCTTACCTGCTCCGGCGTTTGAAGACGGACCGGAGGATCATCACCGATCTGCCGGACAAGACGGAGGTCCATGCGCATTGTCCGTTGAAGAGGAAGCAAGCGATGCTTTACGGCAAACTGGTGGAGCAACTCAAAGCCGATCTCGACAACGAACAGCTCGAACCCAACGTCCGGCGCGGCTTGGTCCTCAGCTACCTCATGAAGTTCAAGCAGGTCTGCAATCACCCCAGCCAGTGGAACGGCGACGGCCAGTATGCACCAGAGGAGAGCGGCAAATTTGAACGGCTCACTGAGATCCTTTCCGAGGTGGCTGAACGCCAGGAACGCTGCCTTGTCTTCACCCAGTTCCGTGAAATGACCGAGCCCATTGCAGGCCATCTCGCCAATATCTTTGGACGCCCAGGCCTCGTGCTTCACGGAGGGACTCCGGTCAAACAACGGCCCCGGCTGGTGGAAGAATTTCAGCGTCCGGATGGGCCGCCATTTTTTGTGTTAAGCGTGAAAGCCGGAGGCACAGGACTCACGCTGACCGCAGCCAGCCATGTGCTTCACTTTGATCGATGGTGGAATCCGGCTGTGGAAAATCAGGCGACCGATCGCGCCTTTCGCATAGGCCAGAAACGCAACGTGCTTGTGCATAAATTTGTCTGTCCCGGCACCATCGAGGAGAAGGTGGATGCGCTCATTGCCAGCAAGCGGGGGCTGGCGGACGATGTGCTGGGGGGCGAGAGCGGGGCGCATAAGGTTCTCACCGAGATGAGCAATGAAGAGCTGCTGAATTTTGTCAGGCTCGACCTCAATGCGGCGGTCCTTTAGAGAACGGCGATGGCATGGTATCAATATGAAGATGCGCGGGCAAAAAAGGCGGAGCTCAAACGCGCCATGGCCCGGCGAGAGAAGAAAGGGGAGACCTTCGAAATGCTGGTGGTCCCGCAAGGCACCCACAAGCTGGCAATGACGTTTTGGGGCAAGGCTTGGTGCTCTCATCTGGAGACCCATGCCGATGACGAAAATCGGTTGCCGCGCGGCCGCAGTTATTTACGCCAGGGCAATGTCTACAACCTCGTGATTGGCCCGGGATTGATCACCGCCGAGGTGGCCGGGTCCTCGCTCTACGAAGTCCGCATCGTGATCACCCCGCTCGCCAAGCCGGCTTGGAAATCTTTCAAGACCGCTTGCGCGGGCCAGGTCGGCAGTCTCCTGGATCTCCTCGGCGGCAAGATCGGCGATGGCGTCCTGCGCGCAATTACAGATCCCGACCGCGGCCTCTTTCCGCATCGGCGCAACATCTCCCTCTCCTGTTCCTGCCCCGATTGGACGGACATGTGCAAGCATGTCGCTGCCGTGCTTTACGGTGTTGGCGTGAAGCTCGATTCCGCCCCCGATCTTTTCTTTACGTTACGCAGTGTCGATCCTTCCGAGTTGCTGGCCAATGCGGCCCAGGAAACGCTCGCCACCGCCTGTGGCATTGACGCAGCGCTCGCCGATGAAGATCTCAGCGCGCTTTTCGGAATCGAGATCGGGGGAAAAGCGGAAAGCGGAAAGCGGAAAGCGGAAGGGCCGGAAGAGAAAGCGAAAAGCGGAAAGCGAAAAGCGGAAGGGCCGAAGGCAAAGCGGAAGCCTTCCAGGAAACCGGTGGCTGCAAAAACCGCGAAGAAGAAACCGGCGAAGCCCGCAAAAAAAACGTGAGCCGCGCACGCGGGGACACGCAACCCGCACGCATGTATCGCCTTTTTACAGCGTCCCGCGGGCTGTGAGGGCCGTGACGGTGAGCGTTCCCGCAACGCTGTCGGCGAGAAACTCGGTTGTGTTAAAGGCCGTGTTGAGCGCGGCGGCGCCGTCGGCCGTGAGCGTTAGATTAAGAGTTTTGAACATCACTTTCTTGTTCGGAGGAAGCGAGAGCGGGGCGGCGACCCCGCTCAAATCCACTTGGAAAAGGTTGACCCGTCCGCTCAGGTCCCCATTGACCGTGACCAAGCAGGAGAGCGAGGGAAGGGTTGTCGTGTCGGTGGCAGCAGGCGTCGAAAGGACGAAGTCGGTGAGACTCACCTTCACTGTATCCGTCTTGAGCGCAAACCCGCCGCGGTGCGTCACCTCACCTTCCGCCGTATCAAGATCAATCGCCCCGCCTGAAATCGGAATCCGAAGCAATTGACGCCCTGGGACAATTTGCCCGGGAATAATCTTTCGGAGGACGACGGCGTGGTTGGTCAGAATGGACGAAAATGCATCATCGAGAGCGATGGAAGTGAGCCCGTGCTTTACGTCGACAGTGCCAGTAAGGATTGGTGGATTTGCCGCTGCCGAACTAAGCATGAGGGAAGATCCGAGAACTACAATGGTTAGGAAACGATTGAAGGAGTTCATAATGAATTACAGTTTAGCATGACCCGGGCCGTTGGCTGAAAAAAAGACGCGGAAGTTTTGATGCGCTGTCGCCGTTTATGATTGGAACGAGCGTGGTTGCTGACTTTTCCCCGGCAACACGGCTATACTCCACGTTAATGACCCTCGATGATCTCGGCTGGAACGCGGTGTTCGATAAAGAGTTTGCTCCTTATCGGGGCGCTGGATGGAAGCCTGCCCGCTTGATCCGCGACAACAAGATCAGCTACGGCGCCCTTCTTGAAGGTGGCGAGGAACTGGAAGTGGTTATGAGCGGCAAGGTCTATCACGATGCGGTGACCGATGCCGAATTGCCGGCTGTCGGCGACTGGGTGGCGCTCGAGATCGGCAATGACGATGTCGCCACCATGATCCGGGCCCGGCTTGCGCGGCAGACTTGTTTGTCCCGCAAGATGCCGGGCAAAAGCACCGAGGAACAAGTCATTGCCGCCAATGTCAGCGTGGTCGTGGTGGTCACCGATGCCGGGGCCGATTTTAGCCTGCGCCGCCTCGAGCGTTACTTCGCCATCATCGGTAAAAGCGGGGCGAAACCCGTCGTGCTCATCAACAAATCCGATCTTCATACCGAGGCCCAGAACGAAGAGGCGGCCGAGGCGGTCCGCGGATTGAGCCGTGAAGCGGATGTCCATGTGACCAGCGCCGAGAATGGCCGCAGCCTCAAGGTGCTCAAACAATACCTCACACGAGGCATCTCATTGACGTTGGTCGGGTCGAGCGGGGTCGGGAAATCGTCGGTGATCAATCAACTGCTGGGTGGGGAATATCAATGGACAAGCGAGTTGAGCGCGGCCACGGGAAAAGGACGGCACAGCACCACCGCCCGCGAATTGTTTGTGTTAAGAGGTGGGGGGATACTGATCGATAATCCCGGGATTCGCGAGGTCCACATGTGGACCGATGAAACCACTTTGCGTGACCGTTTTAGCGATCTCGAGGAGCTCGCCACCCAATGCCAGTTCCATGATTGCAAACATGGCACCGATAAAGGATGCGCGATTCGCGCGGCCATGGAGGCCGGGACCCTCGACCCAGCCCGGTTCGACGGATTCATGAAGCTCGAAGATGAAATCGGGGCCCTGCGTTTAAATCGCAAAAAACGTCAGATGACCGGCGACCGCCATGCCCGGCGCGCCCAGCAAAGCAAAGACCGCCGTTTCTCGCATCGCCGCGGGGAAGCGGAGGAATGATCTGCGCAAAGATTTGTTATTTGAAAAAGAAAGGTCCCATAGGTCCCATGATGAATGATCGGTATATCCCCTCAGACATCGTCGCCTTTCTGAAATCGCTGCCCAAGAAGGAGCGGGTGTGTCGGCGATGCCGCAGCGACAATTGGTCAGTCAGCGTCGCCAAAGGAACCCACAGCTACCCGTTCTTTTCAGTCACATGCAACGAGTGCGGGACTGCAGGCCTATACAACGCAGCGGAGTTGATTGGGAAATTTGGGGAATGGGAATGAGGGAATCGACCACGCTCGGGTCTTCAAAGAAGGGTTACTTTGGGGAGGAGCATCGGGCAATCACCGGTGAAGGCTGGACCATAGAAAGATCAGTGCGATTATAGTCTGGACTAAAATGCGATTCGCCATACTTTGGTATTGGCATGATTACCACGCTGCCTCGATTCTACGATGCCCTGATTTCCAGGCACTTGGCTTCCTATCGGCAGATGGCGTTCCTCAGCGGTCCACGCCAGGTCGGTAAGACCACCACCGCCCGCCTCCTTTCTGAGCATTATCTGGATTGGGATCATCCTGCACATCGGCGGATCATCGCCGTAGGACCTGAGGCCGTTGCAGAGCACATCGGGCTCAACATTCTCAGCGAGAAACCGCCCGTCGTCACAATCGACGAGATCCATAAGTTCGGGCGGTGGAAAAACTTTTTGAAAGGATACTTCGATCTCTACGCCGATCGCAGCCGGGTGATCGTAACCGGATCCTCTCGACTCGATGTATACCGGCGCGGCGGTGACAGCCTGATGGGCCGGTATTTTCACTATCGTATGCACCCCCTCTCGGTCGGGGAACTGGTATCTCCGGCCATCCGGGATCACCTCGTGCGCAAGCCACACCCATTGGCTGAGCAGCAATGGAGCGCGCTGTGGGAGCACGGCGGATTTCCGGAACCTTTCTCCCAGCGGACGCAAATCTTCTCGCGGCGGTGGCGTGCCTCCCGGCTTCAACAGCTCGTGCGCGAAGAGATCCGCGATTTAACCTTGGTGCGTGAGATCGCACAGATCGGGTTGCTGGCGGAAATCCTGCAAGATCGCTCGTGTGACCAAATCGTGATGAAGTCCTTGGCCGACGATCTGCATGTCGCCCCGGACACTGTGAAACGCTGGCTCGATCTTCTGGTCTCGCTCCATGTCGGCGTCCTCATCCGGCCATGGTTTACCAACGTCACCAAATCGCTGCGAAAGGAGCCCAAGTGGTTCCTGCGGGATTGGTCCGGGATCGAGGACCCCGGCAAACGAGCCGAGACCTTTGTCGCCTGTCACCTGCTCAAGGCAGTGGAGGGGTGGACGGACATGGGCTTGGGAGCCTTTGAACTGCGCTACCTTCGGGACAAACAGCAGCGCGAGGTGGACTTCGTCGTGGTCCGAGATCGCAAGCCATGGTTCCTCGTCGAAGTCAAGGCCCGGCGCGATAATCTCAGTCCGACTCTCAAGTATTACCAGGACCAGATCAAAGCCCAGCACGCCTTTCAGGTCGTGCTTGATCGCGAGTATGTCGATGCGGACTGTTTTTCCAGAAACGAGCCGACTGTGGTTCCGGCTCGGACCCTGCTCAGCCAACTGCTTTGAACTTAAAAAATCGGCTCATTCATGCTTTTGCTGCGCCCATCAGCTTGGCGAGTGCTTCGGCCAGCGTGTTGAGCGCGTCTGAATTTGGCAGCGTAAGCGTGAGCTTTTGGCGCCCGTCTTCGGTGGACTCGATGCATTGCGCGAGGCTCTCTCGGAGTGCTTCCGTGACTTCGGGATTCGGCAGGGCGGGCTGCGGGAGCAGGTCGCCAAGCAAGCTGAAGGCTGCCGTTAGGAGCTGGCCAGCGGATTCGCTAACTCGTGTGCGGCGCTCGGCGATTGACGCGGCTTCCGCTTTTGCGCGGGCTTCCACGGATTGATCGGGCGCGGCGGCGGGCTGCGCGCCCAGGAGCACTTCCATGCGCCGTTTTAATTCTTCTGTGCTGGATACCAGGCTCACCTCGGTCAGCCGCGAATCGGGATCGAGCACGGCGGCGGCGAGTTCGTGTTTTGCGCCGAGAGTGGCGAGCAAATTCTCCTCCATCGTGCGTTCGGTAATGAGGATATAGACTTGGACTTTGCGGCGCTGGCCCATCCGATGCGCCCGGGCGATGCGTTGTTCAAGCAGCGCTGGATTCCATGGGAGATCGACGTTGATGACGGTGTCGGCAGCTTGCAGGTTAAGGCCCGTCGAGCCGGCGTTCGTTGTGAGGAAGACCCGGCATTTCGGGTTGGTCTGGAACTCGGCGACAAGCATCTTGCGCTTGCCTTGCGGCACGCTGCCGTCGAGCCGGACAAACTTTGCGTCCAGTGCCTTTAGCTGCGGCTCGATCAGGTTGAGCATCGTCGTCCATTCAGAGAAGATGATGATCTTCCGCTCCGGCTCGGCGATGAGCGCGGCGAGCAGTTCAGCGAGGCGCTCGAGTTTGCTGGAGTAGGCGGGCTCGGTTTTATCGACCAGGAAGGTGCTGTCGGCGGCCATGCGGCAGGCCATGAGCGCGCGGCGCAAGCGGAGCAGATCCATCTCGTTGATGAATGGCTTGCGCAGGATCGTGGAGACGATGGCAAGGTGGGCGTTGTGAAGCGTGAGCTGCTCATCAGTTGGCGTGATGCGCACAACCTCAGTGCTGCGCGGCGGCAGATCCAGCGCGACGCTCACCCGGGTGCGGCGAAGGAGCACGGGCATCAGCCGATTTCGCAGGGCCGCGAGATTTTTGTATCCAAGCACCTTGCCCGTCTCCGTGGCAGTGCGGAACGAGTGGAAGAATCGGAACGCCGGACCGAGGCGGCGATCATCGATGAACTCGATGACTGAGAACAAATCGTCGAGGCGATTTTCGAGCGGCGTCCCGCTGAGCACAAGGGCGAAACGCGATCTCAGCGACTTGATAACGCGGCTGGTTTGCGCCTCCCAGTTTTTGATGCGCTGGGCCTCGTCGAGAATGATGAGATCCCACGGCGAGCGCTCAATGGGTAGATAATCGCGGAGCACCTGCTCGTAGTTGCAGACGGTAAAAAACGAATCGCCGGCATACTGCGCACCGCGCGCCGCGAACGGCCCGGAAACAAGTTGCACGCTGCGTCCGCTGAACCGCGCGATCTACGCGGCCCACTGCGATTTGAGCGATGCGGGGCAGACGATGAGCACACGCCGGATGCCGGATTGTTGTGCGAGAAATTCCGCGACGCCAACCCCTTGGATCGTTTTTCCAAGCCCCATTTCATCCGCGAGGACGGCGCGCCCCGCGCCTGCCGCGAAGGCGATGCCGTCGAGTTGATATGGCAGAAGCTCGGCGTTTAAGAGTGTCGAGCGCAACGGATGCGTTGCCGGATTTTTCCGGATCTCCGCCACCACCGCCGCGAGCCGCCGCTGGTGGAGCGCGTGCGCGATGCGTTCCTCCGCATCGGGAAAAATCAGGACACTCTCACCGGCCGCCTCCAGCTTCTCGACGGTCGCGAAGAGCGCGGCGATTTCCTCCACCGTTACCGCGAAACGCCCACTCCACGGCTGCGCGAGTCGCTTGATCGCTGCGGACATTTTCCCCGGCAACTCGAACGCGAGCCGCACGTCCCCATCGTAACGCACACTTACCGCAAGCTGCTCCGGCACAAACGCGCGTTTCAGTTCCGCCGACGTGTGTTTCTTTTTCACGCCCGCGATGACCTTCATCAGATGCTTGCAGGTCCCCAGCGTGTTCTTGCGAAAATCCGGGCACGCGCAGAACGACTCGCCTCGCCGCAGTCCGCGCAGCGCAACCCGATACGCCTTGCCGGAGAGCGCGCTCTTTACGACGTAATCGCGCCACGGTCCATCGCCCTCGCTTCGCGTGATGGTCATCCGTTCCTCGCGCGCCCGTTCTTCACGCTCGGCGAGGGCGCGGCGTTCCATCTGCGACTCCTCCATCAGTTCCCATGGCGCATTCTTCCCCTCCGGCGGCGCCGCGAGCCCGAGGGCGACTTTTTCCTCAAGGACAAACGTCAGCACCGCCGCGCCCCACATCTCCGCGTCCTCGTTCTCGCTGCACGCCCACTTCACGCCATCCCGTCCGCGTGGATCGCGCGAAAGCGTGAGCACCACGGCCCCTGCCGTTGCGCGCTGGAACGTCACTTGCAGCGTGTCATCGTCGAGGAGCACCTGGTTGGCAGGGTCGATTTCCATGCGGGCGCCCCGCGACATCAGGCGCACGCCATCCTTGCCCAGCCACTTGCAGGCCTGCGCAAAAGTCAGCCGCGAAAGCCGGTCCCGGAGAGTGAGTTTGGAAGAGTCTTTGCTGCGCATGGACTGGAGAAAATCGTATGTGCCAGATGCGGGCAATCTTCCATTGCTGGGACCGGCCCAAGGCGTTGATAAATGAGGCTTGCAAACGTCTTTCTTGCGCCGCTTCAAGAGCTGTTACATACTCTCGTTAGGGGAAATTATATGCCGAGTAAAAGACACACTCCAAAATCGCCTCCGCCGGCAACCGAACGGCTGCTTTCCTTCGTCCGTCACCGTCATCTCATCCGTTCAATGGAAGCCGCAGATGTCGGCGCGACGCGTCAGCATCTGGCGCGTCTGCTCACACGCGGCCTGATCGTCAGGCACGCGCGCGGGCTTTATGGCCCTGCGGATGAGGATGTCACAGAGCACCACAGCATTGCCGAAGCCTGCAAGCGAGTTCCTCACGGTGTTGTGTGCCTGCTTTCCGCCCTGCACTTCCACGATCTCGGCACGCAACTTTCCCCCGAAGTATGGCTCGCCGTGCCGCGCTCCGCATGGCGTCCCCGGCTCGATACGCTTCGGCTGCGGCTCGTTTTTCTACCGGACACCTCTTTGCGCCGGAGCGTCGAAACGCACATCATCGAGGGCGTCAGCGTCCGCGTTTTCTCTGCGGCGCGGACAGTGGCGGACTGCTTCCAGTTTCGCAACAAAGTCGGTGTGGATGTCGCCATGGAAGCGCTCCGCGAAGTGCGTCGGCGCAAGCTGGCAACCTCCGATCAGATTTGGCGTGAAGCGCGACATTGCCGCATGGCAAATGTGATGCGTCCATACTTGGAGGCAATTGTGTGAAGCCGGGATCACGCAGGAACGTGGCGGCGTCGGTGCGGCAACGATTGCTGGATATCTCGCGCCAACGAGGAGAGGATTTCCAGTTCATCCTCAGCCGATACTCCGCCGAGAGACTGCTCTACCGACTCGGGGTTTCGTCGCACCACGACCGCTTCGTCCTCAAGGGCGCGCTGCTTTTCGTGCTGTGGAACGGGCAGCTTCATCGCCCGACTCGCGACATCGACCTGCTTGGATTTGGAGAGTGCGACATCGCGGGACTCGTCGCGGCGTTCCGCGAGGTCTGCGCCACAGCGGTCGAGGACGACGGCCTCATATTTCTCGCTGCAACTGTGAGCGGAGAAAATATCCGGGAGGATCAAGAATATGGCGGTGTGCGTCTTAGGTTGATGGCGACGCTTGAGCGCGCGCGAATTCCGATGCAGGTGGACATCGGTTTCGGCGACGCGATCACGCCCGATCCACAGTGGTGCTACTATCCGACGCTGCTCGACGCATCGCCGCCGCATTTACGCGCGTATCCGCGGGAGACCGTTGTCGCGGAGAAGCTCGAAGCCATCGTCTCGCTCGGCATGGCGAATAGCCGGATGAAAGATTTCTACGACATGATCGTCCTGGCCCGCGATTTTGAGTTCAACGGATCGCAACTCGCCGAAGCCGTCCGCAAAACATTTCATCGGCGGCAGACTGTGCTGCCCGTCGAGCCCCCGCTCGGACTCAGCGACGAATTCGCCAGCGATATGAGCAAGCGCACGCAGTGGAGCGCATTCATTCGCCGACAAGGCATTACCGACGCTCCCGCGGAACTCACCGATGCGATCACGCTGGTGCGCTCGTTCGTGGAACCGGTGTTGTCTGCGTATGCGGAAGACCTCCCCAACTGGCGCGCTGGGGCGTGGGCGCGGTAGCCGGGCGCGACCATTTCGCGGCACCCATCAGCAGGGAGTTCGGGCCGCCATGAAGCGCTTGCTTTCATTCGGATGGACTCCGATATTTCCAGGCAATGACACAGAAAGAAATCGTTCTCGACGCAATCAATGAGTTGCCGGGCGAAGTCTCCCTTGATGAGATCGTGGAGCGGGTGGCATTCCTGGCGGCGATACAGAAGGGAATTGATCAACTCGACCGTGGCGAGGGCATGCCGCACGAAGACGTTAAGAGGCAACTCGCCACATGGCTTATAAGCTGATTTGGTCGCCGATTTCGCGTGATGATTTACGGGACATCGTCCATTTCATTTCCCGCGATAGTCAGTAGCGTGCCGAGTCATTTGCGTATCGGCTCATGGCAGAGGCCGACATTTTGCAGGAACAGCCAGAGATTGGGCGAGATGTTCACTTCGCCGCGCTGGTGTCGGCGATGCACCATGAGCCGGATCGCGTTGCGAAACTCCAGCCGGTGGAGGGGAGTGAAGGGGAGTGGTTCGTTTTCGCGCCGGAGATAAGTGGCGATCATTCGGGAGAGCCGCGGCACGTCGGGATTCGGCACATAAAATCGCGTGAAAAAGTTCGTGTCGGCGTATGCTTTCATTGCCGATCCTTCATTGGGCATACGTCTCATAGGTCCTATACGACCCATAGCTTCACTTCCAAAAAAA
>JAYUPM010000191.1:0-1758 GCA_043760145.1 Spartobacteria bacterium | reverse complement strand
TTCTTTTCTCGCCCTCAGCTTAATGGCCACTCCTCTCCTGGCCGATATTGATCGAACCAAAAAACCCGAGCCGGCACCTGCTCCCTCAGCCTCCTTCCCCGATTTCAAACTGCACGAACTGCCCAGCGGCCTCAAAGTTTTCGTCATTGAAGATGATCGCAACCCGACCGTGACTTTCCGCCTCGTTATAAAGGCCGGTTCGATCATGGATGAGGGTAAGACCGGGCTCGCGGGCTTCGTGGCAGGATTGCTCAACCGCGGCACCACCACCCGGGACGCCGCAACATTCGCGGCTGAGACCGACTTTATCGGGATGCGTTTGGAGGCGAGTGCTTCCTCAGACGCGATTGCGGTCAGCGCGGGCGGGCTCACCAAATACACCGGCAAGATCATCGAACTCTTTAGTGACGCGGTTTTGCATCCGGCGTATCCGCTGGAACAATTCACGAAGGAACAACGCAAAACGCTATCGGCGCTGGCAGCGGAAAAACAGGAGCCCGATCTCCTCGCGGAAAAACTGGCGGGCAAAGTGTTATTTGGCGCCCATCCATATGGGGCATATCGCACCCCGGAAACTGTCCAGGCGATTACGCGGAAGGACATTGTGGATTATCACAAGCAGCATTTCATCCCGAACAACGCCACCCTCGCCATCGTGGGTGATGTGAAAACGGCGGAGATTCTTCCCTTGGTTGAAAAAGCGCTCGCATCGTGGAAACGTGGCAAGATCAAGCCGGTGAAATTGCCAAAGGCCCCGTCCATTAAAGGGATCACTATCCACTTGGTGGACCGCCCGGGCTCGGTCCAATCCAACATCATTGTCTGCGAACCCGGCCCCGCCCGGAACAGCGGCTCCACCCCGGAACTCAACGTCATCAACTCCACGTTGGGCGGTGGATTTTCCGGGCGGCTTTTCCAGAACCTGCGCGAAAAAAATGCATGGACCTATGGTTCCTCCTCTGAGTTCGACCTGCGGAAATACGCCGGGGCATTCCACGCCACCGCCGAAACCCGCAATGAGGTCACCCACCTGGCCATCATCGAAATGCTCAAGGAAATTGCCCGGATCCGCGATGAACCAGTGCCGGAACCCGAGCTCGAGTTGCAGCGCCAATACAACATTGGCAATTATCTACTGAGCCTCGAGAACACCTCGCGCACGGCCCAACGAGTCCAGGAAATTGACCTCTACGGATTGCCGTTGGATTTTTATAAAACTTACGCCAAGCGGATGGAAGCCGTCACCCCAGACATCGCAAAGGGACTCGCCCAGAAATACCTGAGCGCCACCAACGCCGCCATCGCGGTGGTTGGGGAAGCCAGGGCGATCCGGCCCGAACTGGAGAAAATCGGCAAGGTGCTCCTTTACGACACGGATCTGAAACCGGCGGGGAAATAACGAGGTGTGGGCGGGGGGAAGAACGGCAAGAATCAAGACTCCCACCCCATTTTTTCCAACCTGTGGGATGGTAGTGGCCCATGTTTCATGTTCCAAGGAGTTGATTATAACCCAGTGAGTCCCCAAGATCGTATCGGACGTGCCATTGACCTCGAAGGGCTCCCCGTCTAAACAACGCCCGTGTTTCGCTTCCCTCTACTCCTCGCAGCACTGCTTTTTACCGGGGCAATCCATGCGCAAATCGCGCCACCGGCCCCGCTTCCGGCCACTGTCCGTCTGCAATTTCCCAATGCCGACATCAACGTCATCCTCGATTTTTACGAGAACCTGACGCGTAAACGGTTGATCCGGCCCAACCA
>JAYUPM010000190.1:0-1759 GCA_043760145.1 Spartobacteria bacterium | reverse complement strand
CATCCAAAACCCCAACGCCGTGCGAAGCTGCGGTTGCGGAACGTCCTTTGAGAGTGCCCCGGGCGCAGTGCCGTCGGGCGAAGCGCATTAACTGGACCGGTTCGCAATCCCACTCCAGTGCCACCGAGGCCCATAGCGACATACTTCCGCATTTCCAATGGCCAATGATTATTACGGCTACACTGAGGAGGATTCCCCCAAGAAAGGGCGCGATAACCTTTTTCTTTGGACGGTTTTTATCCTCCTGCTCATCGGCATGGCGTTCGCCTGCTGGCTGGGAAGCTTCTATGTTTTTGGTCATCCGGAGCAGCCGCGTTGCTATCGGCTCCTCAAGAAACTTAATAAAATCGAGCCGCCTCGCCGCTTTGAGGTAACGGCGGCGCCAGCCGGGGAATTTCTGAGCGCCCAGAAATTATTCGATAAATACGCCAAGTTCTCACGGCTCGAATTGGAAAGGGAGAACGCGGAGTTGCTGCGCAATTACATCAGCAACTACAAGGAAACCAAAAAGCTGATTCCTTATATCAAAGGGCGGTTCAATATTTTGGATTCCTACGAGCTCGGCAGCGGCGATCTTTTCGGTTCAGGGGTTGTCGCCCTGGCCCAGGCCGCCGATTGCCCGCAGGTCTTGATCGAGCACGTCTACACCGCGCAACCGACAACCATCCCGATGTTGCGCAAAATGCTTCAGACCGGCCTGGATATGAGTATTGAGCGGACCCTGGACCTTTCGGCACTCATCCATGTGGAGCGGGTTTACGACGGGCGCCTGATGTTCACGGTCATGCCGCTGCTCTATGGCACTTATGCATTGAAACAAGGATCCGGCACTTTCGGATTGGAGCCGCCGCCTGACATCAATCCGGAGGCTGGCGCCCCGGTGACAAAGCTCAAGCAACTCGAAGACGGGCTCAAAAAATTTGCGGCGTATCGGCAGCGCAACCCGATCAGCCCGCAAGGTGCTGATGGGGTGCCGAGTCCTGCCCCGCAGAACCCGGAACTGGTCCGCCTTGACATACCCGATGAAGCGAAGGTGGCAGTTGGCCCCGCAATGCCAGTGGCGACACCAATGCCGATGGGGCCCAAACCAAAAAGCACTCCTCAATTCGCGATGGTGGCCACGCCGCGTCCGTTTGCAACACCGCTTCCAGTGGCAACGCCGCCACCGCTGCCTCCACTGGCAACACCGCTCCCGAAAGTCTCGCCACAAGGCGTCCCGTTGACTCCGTTTTTGGCGGCCAATCCCGCGCCGGGTCTCCCCAACGCCAATTCCGGGAACTGGCGCACATTTGGCGCTGGAAAACTGCCCCCGGGCCGGAGCATCACTCCGAAGGATGCCGGTTCGCTTGTGGAACGGGGAGACTTGGGGGAACGCATTTATCTCCGGGGTCAATTTATTGTAACCGCCTCCGGGGAAGGCAAAGCGGTCCTCCGCCCCCAGGAAGCCATCGATCCCAACCACCCAGCGGTCCCAACCCGGATTATCGTCGAGTATCCGGCAGGCTCAGTGCCCCCACAGGAGGGCAACACATTTGCACGCGACGAAGCGCGCGGGTTTGAAATCCGCGATGTGCGCAAAGGAGCCGACGGCCAGATCAACATCTTCGTGCGCGAGATCGCTGTGCCGTAGGAGGTCGGGGGGGGGATCGGAGGTCAGAGATCGGAGATCGGAGGTCGGGGGGATCGGAGGTCGGAGGTCAGAGATCGGAGGTCGGGGGGATCGGGATATCTGACTGATCGGTCCGATCCGACGGATCCG
>JAYUPM010000189.1:0-4233 GCA_043760145.1 Spartobacteria bacterium | reverse complement strand
TTTTCCTTGGCGATTTCAAGAGCGACCTCGGTTTCGGCGACCATGTGTTCGAACTCGGCGATCTCGGCGGTGATCTGGCGCAGCTTGGGATGTTTGGTTGGTCGATAGAAGAGATAGAGGAGGCCGCCAAGCAAGCCCCAGAACAAGGTGAGCAAATAGCCGGTGGAAGAAATCACGACGGCGATTGCGTCGGAGAGGGGAGTGAGATTTCCCAGGAAGACTTCAAAGAGTTTCTCGCGCACCCCGACGCCACCAAAACTGATCGGCATCGCAGCAATGGTGTTGATGATTGGCATGATCGCGCAAAGCTCGGCGTAGCTCGGGGCGAGATTGCCAGTGCCGACAATCGAGCGGCCAGCGCAGTAGAAAGTTGCGAAGTATGTGAAGTGGGCAATGATGGAAATGGCAAGGGCGGCAAGGGAAGCGCGCCATGCCTTGGCGTAAAGATTGTATGCAAACGCCAGCTCGGCGAGTTTGTCGCGCCATGGAAATCGCAGTGGCAGCTTGTGGGCCATGCCGAAACCGGTAACGAAGAAGGAGAAGGTGATTCCAAATAAACTGCATCCGAGAATTACCAGGCCGATCCAGACGTATTGGGCCGTCTCGGGATGAGTGGTCAGCCAATCCCAGCGCAGCGCGGTAAAAACCCCCGCAATGAGCACAAGGGTAAAGAGGCCGGCCACGCGGTCCACCAGCACTGAGAGGAGCGCCTGCGTTCCTTTTCCTGGCGTTTCTTTCAAGAGATAAAACGTCTTCACGACATCACCGCCGGTGCCGCCGGGGATGAGGAAATTGAAGAAGACTCCGATCATCATCAGGAACAATGTCCGGGACCATGGGAGGTTGATGCCCTGGACACGTAAAAGAATCTGCCAGCGGACCCCGGCAATCGCTTCGCCCGCCCCATAAACGATAAGCCCCGCCATAAGCCACGCGGGTTGCGCGTTCTTGAACGCGGCAAGCATTTCTGCGCGCTTTGCTGGATCTCGCAGGACCAGCCAAAGCACGAGTATTGTGATGCCGACCTGGAGGGATGTGAGAAGAGCTTTCTTCAAAGCGGGAGGCTATGCCCCGTAGGTCGCGATCCATTTGTCGCGGGCCGTGACGATTTCTTCGCGGGTCCGTTTCGGGCTCATTTCGAAAACATAAAGCATGTCCCTGGGCAGGAGCGGGATGAGTTTATCGTATTCAACGGTGCCGCAAAAGGGTGCCATATGGTCGCGGCCGGGCCATGCGGTGTCGTGAAGATGGCAGCCCAGAAGCCTGCTGGCGACTTGCTCCAGCCACTGGAGGTGATCAAGAAAGCCGATGTTGTGCTTTACCTGGACATGCCCGAAGTCGTGCCAGTATCCAATCTGCGGAAGCGCAAATTTTTCAAGGACTTCTATCATTTCACGCTCATTGGGAATCTCTTCAAAACTGTGGCGGCTTTCGATCCCGAGCTTGACCCCGTGTTTGCCCGCGTAATCGGCGACTCGCTCAAGGCATTCCTTGGCGCGCGAGAAATACGGGGCGCTTTCTTTTTCACGTTTGCGGATGCACTCAAGTTTGGCCGCAACGAACTCGCGGGAATGGATCAACCCGGCCTCCGCCATCCCAACCAACTTGGCCGTATAATCGTCAATCGGAGTCCGGCCCAAATGAAGGACCACAAATGGCGCCCCAAGCCGCTCCGCAAAATCAATCGTCTGGCACGAAAAACGGACCGCTCTTTCTCGCTCCTTTGGCTCGGGCGCGGAGAATTTATAACAATCCGGTGAAGCCCGGGTGATCTCAATGGGGAGAGGGCAGAAGTTGTGAAGGCTGGAAATTGTGACTTTGCCAGTCTCGACCATCCGCTGGATCCCTTCCATGAGTGGGAGCCGGACGCCATGGCCGAGTTCGACCCGGTCGAAGCCCAGGTCAATCAACTCCTGCAACATCTCCGCTCCATCGGTATGACGGGCCGAATTCCAACACGTGGAGCAACTGAGCATTGAGTGTTTAATTCATCAGCGGGCCCATGCAATCAAGCGGAGTTCATGAGCCTGGATCAGGTTGGGATGGGTTGGGATCACCCGGATGTTCAGGCCGTAACTGCCGCTCTCGCTGGCGGGGATTTGTCCGCTGTAAAGGAACGCGCCATTGGGGAGCTTCTTGCCTTGAACAAGGTCGATCGTGCTCGGTTTGTGGATCTCGTTTCCAACCGTCTCGCCGAGGTAAGCCTGGACCGTGACGCACTCCGGTGAAAGGGCACCCAGGAAAACTGTGGCGCTCACCGACAGAGTGTCGCCCACCAGAACGCTTGTGGAATTTTCCCCGATCCGGACATCACTGATTTTGATCTCTGGCCAGCCGCTCCGCATGGCGTCCTTCCATTTGCTGAGGTCCACCGCCTTCTCCCCTGACTTTGCGGATAAGGTGATGTGGGCGCGCGCTGCTGGCTCGTAAAGGCGCTCCGAATATTCCTGCACCATCCGGTGGGTATTAAAGACCGGGGTGATACTGCGAATGGATTCGCGCATAAGCTGCAGCCACGCGATCGGGAGACGGCCATCTGGTTTGGCGTAATAGAGCGGGATTACCTGGGTCTCCAAAACCCGGAAGAGGCTTGCCACATCGACCTCATCTTCCATCACTGGCTCCACGGCCGCCGTGCTCTCAGGAATCTCCGCGCCGATGGACCATCCATTTTTGCCGTTGTAACCTTCGCACCACCATCCATCGAGGACGCTCAGGTTGAGGCCGCCGTTTGGAGGCAACTTCATCCCGCTCGTCCCGCTGGCTTCCAATGGCCGCCGCGGATTATTGAGCCAAAGATCGACTCCCTGGTAAAGGCGGCGCCCGACGTAATGGTCGTAATCTTCGAGAAAGACGATTCGATCCTCGAACTCCGGCCGTCGCGAGAAATTATAGACTTCCTTGATGAAATGCTGGCCGGGTTCGTCCTTTGGATGGGCTTTGCCAGCAAAGATAAATTGCACGGGCCGCTCCGAGTTGGAGAGCAATCGCTGGAGCCGTTCCGGATCGCTGAAAAGAAGGGTGGCCCGTTTGTAAGTCGCAAAGCGCCGGGCAAACCCGATGGTTAGGACCTCAGGATTTAGCAACCGGTTGATGTGCCTTAATTTTTCCGGGGATTCGCCGGTGCGTTCCCGTTGCTGGCGCACTCGTTGGCGGACAAAATCGACGAGCCGGTTTTTGAGTTTGGAATGGGTGGCCCAAAGTTCTTCATCGGGGATGTCGAAGACACCGCGCCAGAAATCGGGTTCGGTGAGATGTTCCTCCCAATCGGGGAGATATTTGTCGTAAAGGGCGGCAAACTCCGGGGCCATCCATGTCTTTGTGTGGACGCCGTTTGTGACGCTGGTGATTGGGACCTCGTCCTCGGGCACCCCTTTCCAGACTGCCTTCCACAATCCCTGGCTCACGCGGCCATGAAGAGCGCTCACCCCATTTGCATGGCGGCTGGTGCGCAGCGCAAAAATCGTCATCGAGAACGGGGCGCTCGGGTCATCCCTAGTCTGGCCGAATCCGACAAACGTATCGAAATCGATTCCAACTTTTGCGGGATAATCACCGAAGTATTTGCGCATCAGGTCGAGCGGAAATGCGTCGTTTCCAGCAGGAACCGGGGTGTGAGTTGTGAAGATATTGCCGGCTGCAACGACCTGGAGCGATGAATAGAAATCGAGTTTGTCCTCGACCACACCGCGCCGGATTAGTTCCAGCGAGATGAAGGCCGCGTGCCCTTCGTTCATGTGATAGGCGGCAGGCTTGATCCCCTTCGCGTTGAGGGCGTGAATCCCGCCAATCCCGAGCACAATCTCCTGCTTGATCCGCATCTCATGGTCGCCCCCATAAAGCTGGGCGGTGATTTGCCGGTCTTCCTCAGAGTTGTCCGGGAGATCCGTGTCCAAAAGATAAAGGGTGATCCGCCCAATGGCCACTTTCCACACCTTGGCGCGCACGATGCGCCCGAGAATATCGACGCCGACGACCAAGGGCTTGCCATCGAGATCAAGTGCGTCGGCCAATGGGAGATGGCTGAAATTCTGGTTTAGGCGGATGCTTTCCTGTTCGCCCTTCTTGTTGATCTGCTGGCGGAAATAGCCGTGTTTATACAGCAGCGAGAATGCGATGAAATTGAGCCCCAAATCACTTGCGGATTTGCAATGGTCTCCCGAAAGGATCCCGAGACCGCCCGAATAAATCGGGAACGATTCGTGGAAGCCGAACTCCGCCGAGAAATAGGCG
>JAYUPM010000188.1:0-11425 GCA_043760145.1 Spartobacteria bacterium | reverse complement strand
ACTCGCGTGCTTGAATGGGGCGGCGTCATTACAGGCGAACACGGGATCGGCCTGGCCAAACAACGCTGGTGGTCGCAGGCAACGTCACAAGTAAGCCGCGATGTGCATTCCGCATTGAAATCCGCCCTCGACCCGCTCGGCATCTTGAACCCCGGCAAATTCGTTAAGAGCCAGAAAAAACGCAGAGTTTAGAACCTCTATTCTTCGTGGCAGAGACGTCTCGTCTCTTTTCTTTGCTCATCGTGACAGAGGTGTCTCGCCTCTTTTCTTCCAAGGCAGGCCCGCTGGGTTCCCCATCTCCCATTCGCGTTCATTAGCGTTTATTCGCGGTTCAAAAATGCCTTTTCCTTCCCTTCAAATCATCAGCGGTTCAGGCGGGCGAGTTCCGCTCCATCTTACTCCAAAACCACGTTGTAGATCCTCAGCGATGTCCCGGTCTGGCGGTAATATTCCGAGACCGCTTTGTTGTAATCGGATCGGGCCCGCAGTTCTGAGGCCTCCGCTTCCGCTAATCTTTTCTGTAGTTCGAGCACTTCAAAGGTTGTGCCGGTCCCGGTCCGCAACCGTTCTTCGCCTGCTTTGAGGCTTTCCATCGCGAGCGTATGGGCTTCGCTGGTTGATTCGATCCGTTCGCGGGATGTGATGATCTGGCCCGATGCATTGTCCACATCGACCACGATCTGCTGCTCGATCCGCTGCAAATTAACCACCGCCTGCGCCGCCGCCAAGTTGCCGGAGGCCACATTCGCCCGCCCGGTCCGGTTGGGAATCGGGACACTAAATAAAACTCCCGCGCTCCACTCCGTGCGATCCCGGCGCCCGGTCCGTTCAAGGCTGGTGCTGAGGTCATTATCGAATCCGAGTAAATCGAGGCTTCCCGCCAAATCGAGCCGCGGCAACGCCTGGTTCCTGGTAAAGGCGAGGGAGATATTGCGCCGCTGAATATCAAGAAGCGCATTGCGATAATCGGGACGATGCTCCAATGCCTGGTTGATTCCCTCAGGGACATTGGCCTTGAACTTCGGCGAGGGCGGCGGCTCGATCTCAACCTGGATCGCCAGCATTTTCTCAAGATCGTTGGTCACCAATTGCTTGAGCAGATTCTCGTTATCTTTGACCTGGCGTTGCGCGAGAATCACGAATTCCTGGCGCGCCGCCGCTTCGGCGCGGGCCGTGGTAATGTTCAGGGGCGACATCACGCCGACCTCCGCCCGCTTGGTGTTGTCGGCGAGAAGCTGACGCGCCAAATCCCGGGAACGTTCCGCCGCACGCAGATTCTGGTGGGCAAAGTGGAGCTCGTTATAAACGAAATTGACCGTCGTAAGCGTATCGATGATCCGGCTGCGCAGCGCCCATTCCGAGCTCTGAAGATTGGTGCGCGCAATGCGGACCTGGGCAAGGTTGGCATCCGGCCCGAACCCGCGAAGCAGCGGCTGTGTGAGGCTGAAGCCGGCTGTGCTTGTGAAGTCATCGCCAAACCGATCACCGTTATCGGAGTTGTTGATGGTCCCAATGGAAAAATCATACGCAGTGCCCCATGGCGTCCGTCCACTCAACCCCGTGCTGAGCGAATCGCTTCGGCCAATCTGATTAAATGGGAGATGCCGTCCCCCGGAAAACAGATCCGACTGGCTGTTCTCCCGTCGAAACGCCGATGCATCAAAAACCGGGTCGAATGCCCCCCATTCCGAGCGGATAATTTCCCTGGCGATCTGCGGTTCAAATCGCTGCACCTGGAGCGTGAAATTCTTGGCCAACGCCATCCTCATTGCGCTTCCCAAGCTCAGATGCAGGATCCCCGGGCGGGAAATGGGTTCACCGCCCAAAGCAGCAAGCGGGAGAATGAGGAGCAGGAAGGAACGGAACATTCGAAAGGATGAATCGGTAAAAGAGCTTAGGGGCAGATTCCCGATTTCAAATCTCAAATCACAAATCACTTGCCCAAGCGGCTCATTTGACAGGTCCCAACGCGGCTTCTACGGTGCGCGGCGTCAATCCCTTTAGCACCCTCCCCTTAGAACGCATTCCAGAATGCCACCCAATTCTCCCATCCCACGGCATAAAGCCGGCAAAACTTTCATCGTGGCGAGCAGCCTGCTCGGGATCGCTGCCTTGATCCAAATCGGGGCCGTTGCATGGGCCATGATCAAAAAATCTCCGGGCCCGGCCGCGAGCGCGGCGTCTTCAGCAGTCCCCTCATTCATCCCGCCCTCGCAACTGGAAGCGCTTGCTGCCGGGCCCTTGGTGGATGACGAGAAATCCGGCCTCCCGGTGGCCGCCATCCCCCTCAGCGTTCCGATCATTCCGCCTTCCCGCCCCGTCCCGGTCCTTGAACCGGCTCCGCGTGAAAGGCCACCCGCGACCCTTTACGACGAGCTGGTGAAGCAAGGGATAACGCTGCGGGATCGAGGCGACACGGGGAGCGCTTTTACAAAATTGCGCGAGGCCCAAGCCCTGCAACCCGCGAACCCAAAGGCAATATCCGAGATCGCGATGACCTATGAAAAAGTCGGGGCCGGCGAGAAAGCAGCGGAGCTTTGGAAAAAGATTCTGCAGATGGGCGAAGGGACGGGAACTTATTACGTTGCGGCCGATGCGCGGCTAAAACAGAGCCAGGCGCTTGCGATGATGGCGGCCCAAGGCCAGGCGGGGGCCAACAGTGCGCCAACAGTTGCCAATCCCAATGCAACCCTGGCCGTGGATGCCATCACCACCCACGAAACGAGCGATCCTGCGGCTGCCAGGAAATTTCAACTCCGGGTTCCGCTCAAGCTCCGTTTGCCGGGGCAAATTGATGTCCGGGATGTGGCGGTCCACGTCCACTTTTACGATGTGATTGATGGGAAAACTTTGGTGCAGACCAGCGCGAACGTAAATTATCGGTGGGCCAGCCCGCCCTTGGATTGGGCCGATGAAAACTACGAGACCCTCGAAGTCGAATACACACAGCCCAAGGCCGACCCGCGGGAAGTTGGACGCGAAGATCGAAAATATTTTGGCTACATCGTGCGGGTCTACTATAAGTCCGAGCTTCAAGACACCCGGGCCGAGCCAATTCGTTTGGCCGCCCAGTTCACCGCCCCGCAGACCCTCGAAAAAGATCCTTTCCAATGAGAATCCTCCTAGTCGACAACGATAACGACCTGCTTGAGACGCTGCTGGCCGCGCTCAGCGAATTGCCAGGACACGATATCCGGGGCGCGATCAATGCCGGCAGCGCATTGCAGGCACTCGCCGCCATGGGCGGAATTGACATCTTGATTACGGATGTCGTCATGGAACCGATGAACGGATTCGCGCTCCGCGACCAGATCCAGCGCCGTTGCCCCGAGGCCCGCGTGATTTTTATGTCCGGCTTCGACCTGAGCGATTACGCCGCCCAGCTCGAAGGTCATCGAACACTTCAGAAACCCTTCGATTTCCCAACCTTGCTCGATGTCGTTGAACGCGAATTAGCCGGCATTGATTCCCACTCGCAAGAAACTGAAGACCAGCAGCCGGATGAAAAGTTCCTGGAAACCCAATCGCTGGAGCTGCCTGAGCGCACAGCGCAGCAAGCGCCGACTGTCACTCCCGTAGCTCAACCTGTTTCGCCCAGGCAACCAGTGCCCACGGTCCGGGCGGTTCCTGTTGCCCAACCCCGGGTCTCGGCAGTCCCAGCACAGCCAAAGGCAGTCGCCCAACCCACAGCCAAACCTCAAGCGCAAGCCGCCATCCCGCGCGCCACGCCTCGACCTTCCCCCGTCCCCCAATCTGCGCCTGCCGCAACCGCACAGCCACAATCCCCGGTCATAGATTCATATACCGGCACCACTTTTGGCTCTTACCAAATTACGAACCTACTCGGTTCCAGCCGATGGGGCCTGGTCTTTGCCGCAGTCCAAATTTCAATCAATCGTCCGGTCACTCTCCGCATTCTCGATGCGACGCTTGCTGCCGATCCGCAGCAGAAAGAACGCTTTATCGCAGATGCCAGGGCCAAGGCTCATATCCAACATCCCGCGATTCTTTCGGTCTATGAAGCGGGTGAACATGGAGGACAAAACTTCTATGCCCATGAGTATGTTCCTGGCCTGACTCTCGAGGATTATCAGAGGAATGCCCAAAAAGTGGATGAACCCACGGCATTAAGAATCTTCCGCGTGGTCGGCGAAGGACTTGCCTATTTGCACGGGCATCATCTCGCCCATTCACCCGTCGATGCCTCAAGTATTTACCTCGCGGATGACGGTCAACCGCGCCTGGGCAATGTCGCAACGCAAATCGCCGACCAACCACTTACCGCGGAAGAGGAAATCAAGGCACTCGGCCGGATCATGCTTTCGGTCTTGCCGGCCGCCCAGCAACTTTCCACCGGACTCAGGACAATGATCGGACGGATGGTTCAAACCGGGCCGGATGCGATAACGGCGTTCGGGACACTGTTGCAAGGAGTCAAAGCCCTTGAACCCAAAGTAGTGCCGATGGAAGCCGCCAAGATCAGCGCGCAGGATCATGCGGCCATTCAAGCCGTGGAAGCCGCGCGCCGGGCTCAAAAACGTTCGCTCTACAGCACCGCCCTCAGCATGATGCTCACCCTCGCGTTGGTGGTTGGGATTGTCTGGTATAAATTCTTTCGCTCAAACGAACGTTCCACAGTCGCGCAGATTGAGATTCCCGCAGGAACTTACATCGTCGGAAAAGAGAAGGTGCCGCTGGAGACTTTCTGGATTGATAAATACGAGGTCACCATTGGCCAGTATGCAAAGTTTCTCGCTTATCTCGATGCCCACCCAACCGCGGATGCCGAGCTCAATCACCCTAAACAGCCGCGTATGTTGAATCATCGACCCGCCGACTGGAGCATCTACTACGGGAACGCCAGGCAGGGCACCCCGGCCCACAACACTCCAATGTCCCTCAACTCGCCAATGTTGATGGTTACTTGGTGGGACGCCTATGCTTACGCCAGGTGGAAAGGGCGGGAACTCCCCACCGAACAGGAATGGGAAGCTGCCGCGCGTGGACCCAATGGATTGGTTTATCCATGGGGCAATGAGTTTGACGCTGCCAGGGTAAACTCCAACGCCGATTACAAACAGAACGAGCCCGCCATCAAAGGTGCCGTTGATGGCTTCAATTACTGGGGCGACGTGGATATGATGAAAGGCGACAAGAGCCACTTCGGTGTCATTGGCATGGCAGGCAATGTCAGTGAATGGGTCGCATGGTCAAAAGAAGGCGGCACACTTCCCATCTACAAAGGAGGCAACTTTAAATCCGCCGATGTCCGCCTCGACAAACGGGTCACCGCCCCCAGCCCTGCCAAGGGCGAAGAACATATTGGTTTCCGCACCATCAGCCGCACACCCCCGGTAAAAAAATGAAACGCCTCTATTCCCTTTTCATTGTTCTCTTTTGCGCCGCAGCCCTCCTCCCTGCTTCGCCCGCCCACGGCCAGATCTCCGTCGATCTGCAAATTAAACGCCGCACCTTCATCCGATACGAACCAGTTCTCGCAACGGTCAATGTGACAAATCTTTCCGGGCGCGACCTTAATCTCGAAGATGGGAACAGCCAGTGGTTTGGATTCCAGATCAACACCACTCCCGGGGACGGTTTGATCCCCCCCATCGATCCCCATTACAAGCTTGAACCCCTTGTGTTGAAAGCGGGCCAGTCAGTCAAGCGGACAGTCAATCTCAACACCCTCTTTTCCTTGGGCGAATTCGGCCGCTATAAAATCAAGGCAACCATTTACTCAGTCGAGCTGGACAAATATTTCGCATCCAAGGCAGATGCCATTGATATCTCCGAGGGCCGCGTAATCTGGCAGCAAGCGGTCGGGGTTCCCGATGGCCTGCCTAATGCCGGCGACACTCACACGATCAGCCTGTTGAGCACCCATAATGACGAGCGCCAATTGCTCTATGCGCGCATTGAGGATCGCCAGACCGGCACGGTGTTCTGCACCCATCAACTCGGACATACGATCAGTGGACATCCTCCCCAAGTGCAGCTCGATGGCTCCAATAATCTTTTCGTCCTCCAGTTAGTCGGCCCGAAGGCCTATCTCCTAACAAAAATCGGCGTCAACGGCGACTTCCTCGGCCAGACCAATTATTCTGCCCTAAAAACACGCCCTTATATGCGCCGCCTCGCCGATGGCCAGCTCCAGCTCATCGGTGGCCGCCGTGAAGTCGCCCAAAACGCCGCGGACCAGCCTCCCATCCCAAAGCTCTCCGACCGCCCCGCCGACCTCCCCACGAAGTAGTCGTCTTATAAAATAGAGTGCCAGGCAGTCGTGACGGGGCGCCTCGCTCCTTCTTGACTTTGCGCGATTTTCACGGCGTGCTCTTCGCCCATGGCTCGCTCCCTTTACGCACGCTTTTCCCGGCGTTACAGCAGTCAAGGGACAGTAATCAGTAATCAGTGAACAGTGGGGAAGTGGACAGTGGCTCAGATCAATTTTCAATGACATCACAGCTTAAACCCGCCCCTAAACAATCCATGACCTGGCTCGCCTTCGCTTTTCTAACAGTCGCCACCTGGGGCGTTTACGGAATCTTCCTTCACAACGGCCAGACCGCGATGGGAGACCCTGTGAATGGCCGTTATAAAGCCTTTCTGCTTGTTGGAGTTGCTTACTTCCTGGTGGCGATCCTTGCTCCGCTGGCGGTGCTTAAAATGAACGGCGCGACCTGGGACTTTCCCGCAAAAGGACTCTGGTGGTCGTTGCTGGCTGGCAGTGTCGGGGCGATTGGCGCGTTCGGCGTGTTACTGGCTTTCGGGGCTGCGCCCAAGCCGGTTCCGGTCTATGTCCCTGTAATCATGAGCATCATTTTTGCCGGGGCCCCGATCGTCAACGCGATTGTCTCCATTGTGACGCATCCGCCCGATGGTGGGTGGGGCGCAATCCGATGGCCGTTCTGGCTCGGGATTTTGCTCGCGGCCACAGGTGGCGCGTTGGTGACTAAATTCAAACCCGGCGCCGCTCTCCCGCCCGCCGCCACTCGGGCGGCCGAGCCCAAGGTATAATGAGATCCTGCTCGCGGATCGTGGGCGCAGGCGGTTTTTAAAAGAGATGGAGACACTCGATTCACTCCGCGCTCTGCTGGCCACAATTGTGCCGGGCAACGCGTTCTATAAGGCGCGCCTGGCCAGAGACGGAGTCTCGGCGGACAACCTCGCCAGTGTCGCCGATTTTTCGGCCCGGGTGAGTCTCACATCCAAAAGTGAGTTAGTGGAAGATCAGGCTAGTTACCCGCCTTATGGGACCAACTTGACTTATGAGACTAATGCTTACAGCCGGTTTTGTCAGACCACGGGAACCAGCGGCCGGCCATTGATCTGGCTCGACACTGCCGAAAGCTGGGAATGGTTGCTCGGCAACTGGGCGCGCATTTATCGCGCCGCTGGAATTGTCCCCGGCGAACGCATTTATTTCGCATTCTCTTTTGGACCGTTCCTCGGTTTCTGGACCGCTTTCGAGGCGGCGGCCAAGTTGGGCTATCTTTGTCTGCCGGGTGGCGGTCTTGGAAGTGAAGCCCGGCTCCGGGCGATGATTGCGCATCAAGCGGGGGTGCTATTATGCACACCGACTTACGCCCTTCATCTCGCCGAAACCGCACGCGCAAAAGGAATTGATCTAAAGAGCGCCGCGGTCCGCAAGATCATCGTCGCCGGTGAGCCCGGGGGAAGTATTCCCGAGGTGCGCGAACGGATCAGCCGCGAATGGAACGGCGCCAGGGTAATCGATCATTATGGGATGACAGAAGTCGGGCCGGTTACCTTTGAGGATCCCGAGCGTCCATGCGTGCAACGGGTTATCAGCGAGTCGTATCTGGCGGAAGTGATCGTGCCTGAAACCGGCGCGCCTGTCGCCCCGGGCGGTGTGGGCGAGTTGGTGCTCACCCCATTGGGGCGGGCCGCCACACCGCTTCTACGCTATCGCACTGGCGACCTCGTTAAATTATTGCCCGGCTCCGATGGGGTGGCATTCGAAGGCGGCGTCATCGGACGCGCGGACGATATGGTTGTCGTGCGCGGCGTGAATATTTACCCGAGCGCCGTGGACGCCGTGGTGCGATCAATCGCGCAAATCGGCGAGTATCGTGTCCATGTGTCCCGGCGGACCGCGATGACGGAGATCGAGTTGCAAATCGAATCTCCCGATGACGGAGCGCAACTGCAATTGGCGCAAGCCCTGGCCGAGGCTTTCTCGCTCCGGATCCCGGTAAGCCGCGTCGATGCCGACACGCTTCCGCGCTTTGAACTAAAAGCGAAACGCTGGGTTGGGGGAAAGGGTGAATTATGAAGACATTCTTCGTTACGACATTCATCGCCACATTCATTGCCACCCAAGCCGGAGCCGACCACGGCCCGGGAACGTCCGGCAGCGGCTTCAACACATATACGGCTGAAACACTCAAGAGCCGCCAATGGTCCGCGGCATTTCACTTCGACTGGACCGAGTTCGATTCACCCTCCGAAAGTGCGACCATCGGCAAAGATCACTTCGATTTTATTGACCGCAGCTTTCTCACCACATTCGGCATGAGTCTTGGCGTTACCGATAACTTCCAGATCGGGCTCGGCTTCGGATACTACTCAGCCGAAGGCACCCGGCGCATCGCCCATCATGAAGGAACCCGCGATGAGCACGCCGAGCCCGACGCTCACGCAGAGGCCTCCGATGAACATGCCCCAATCTCCAAACCACAGATGGCATCCTTTGATCCCGATGGCTGGACTGACTTATGGCTCACCGCAAAGTATCGTGTCTATCGCGGACCGGCCGGGCAGGTCGCAATAATCGGCGGATTGAAATTTCCCGTCGGCGAATCCCGCGTAATCGACAGCGCTGGCGAACGGATCGAGCCCGCATCCGCGCCCGGCAGCGGAGCTTGGGACGGGATGCTCGGCGCAGCCTACACCGTGGCGATCGCACGCAACCTCGCCCTCGATGCCAGCGCCCAATACACACTCCGTGGCGAGAAGTTCGATTACCGCCTCGGCAATCGGATCGATGCGGGAATCGCGCTCGGCTGGCGGGTCGCGGGCAGCGCCCAACAGTTTCCACAGGTCGTCCTCATGGGGGAAACCACGATGCGTTCTGTCGAAAAAAGCGATTCCCATGGCCAGCACGATGCCAATACCGGCGGCACGGTGCTTTTCCTCTCACCGGGTGTCCGTGTTGGGTTCAGCCAGCATGCCTCGTTAAGCATTGGCGTGCAGATTCCCATTGTGCAGGAGTTGAATGGTGATCAGGTGGAAACCGAATTCCGAGTCACCACCAGCCTGAACATCGCCTTCTAACCATGCGCCTCCTCCTCCCGCTTCTATTGTGCGTCGCGGGCTGCACCTCGCTTCCGCCTTTACCTTCCCCGGAAGCGGCCGAGCAGCATTGTCTCGTCTGTCGGCACCGGCGCGACTTCGACTGTCTCGTGGCAGATAAATCGCCCAGCACGCCTCACGCCGATTACGCCGGACGCACCCACTATTTCTGCGGCCCAAACTGCCGCGCGGAGTTCAAGCGCACACCCGCCCGGTTCTGGCCCTTGAAAAAGTAGAAAGTAGAAAGTAGAAAGTATACTGAGCCGCTGCGGCAATTTTCCAGCCATCCACCTGCTAAAACCATGAAAACTATTCTACTGATGTTCCTAAACTTGTTTGTTGTGATGGCCGTTGCCGAGACCCCAAAAGAACAGACACTTGCGGGGAAGAACGCAGTGATTCGGGATAGCTCGGGCCGCGCGTCAGGCAGTTCCAACACTTCCAGGACGGGGACAACATTCCGGGATAGTTCCGGGCGGATTACCGGCACAGCAAACAGCACTTCGACTGGGCAGCAAACATTTCGCGATGCATCCGGGCGGATCACAGCAACGGCCTCGGCTCCTTCGACTTCATCGGGATCCACGACGTTTCGGGATAATTCAGGCCGGATCACATCGACTGCCTCGACCCCATCGCACTCTTCCGGATCGACGACTTATCGCGATGCGAGTGGCCGGATCACCGGGACCAGCAGTGTGTCGGGCACCACGATTACATATCGGGACGCATCCGGTCGAATCACGGGGACGGCCACGGTGAAGAAGTAAGACACAGAGCCGCGTGATCCGTGATACGGGTCTCCAAAGTTAGAAAAATCTGCGGTAATTTGCGGACATCTGCGTAATCTGCGTTCCCTTGAGTGGCGTCAATAACCGAACCATGCTTCTTGAAATCAAAGACCTAACCAAATCGTTCCGTGCTCCGGATGGCGGGGACACCGTGAATGTGTTGCGCGGTTTGAATTGGCAACTCGCGGCGGGCGAAACGGCAGCGATCCTTGGACCCTCAGGCTCAGGCAAGAGCACACTGCTTAATATTATTGGGTCACTTGACCGGGCGGAAAGTGGCGAGGTCACGGTGGACGGCAAAAATATCCTGTCGCTTGCAGAGCGGGAGTTGGCGGCGTTCCGGAACGAGACAGTCGGGTTTATTTTCCAGCTCCATCATTTACTCCCGCAATGCACGATTCTTGAAAACGTCCTGATCCCGACATTGGCGAAAAGCAACCAGTCACGCGATGGGTTGAAGGCGCGAGCCGAAGCACTCCTGAAAGCGGTGGGGCTCGAGCATCGGCTTGGTCATCGGCCGGGGGAACTCTCGGGCGGCGAACGTCAGCGTGTGGCGGTGGCGCGGGCGTTGATCAATCGCCCGAAATTGCTTCTAGCCGATGAGCCAACGGGGTCGCTCGATCGCACGTCGGCAGCGCGGCTGGTTGATCTGTTGGTGGAACTCAATCGCGCGCAGGGGACGGCGTTGATTGTTGTAACTCATGCGCTCGATGTTGCGCAACGAATGCAGCGGATCTTTGAAATCGTGGATGGGCAGCTTGTCGCATTCGCTGCGTCCACGCCTGATCGAACCGCATAGCTTAAAGGAATATGCCGTGCATTGAACTTATTCAGAGGCTCGTAGTCCCAGCTTCGTATCTGTTCAGCGTCTCTCGTGGCAGCGACGTCTCGTCGCTTTCTGGAATGCCAGATGTCGCAGGTGCCTACCCGACACGAAAAAAGCGGCGGGACGCCGCTGCCACGAGTCGCTGCGCGATGAAGATTGGGGCGCTAACCAAATACCCGGCTTTAGCCGGTATGGCGACCTTTTGCCGGCTAAAGCCGGAACTACAAACCCAGCGCCGCCCATGACATTCTGGACCGTTCTAGCGCGGAGCCTGCAGTTTTATTGGAGGACCCAACTCGGAGTCATTCTCGGCTCCGCGTTGGGCGCGATGGTGCTCACCGGTTCATTGCTCGTGGGCGATTCGGTGAAGGCCACATTGCGCCGACAGGCGGAATTGCGCGTGGGCAAAGTCGATGTGGCGATGCTGGCCGGGGATCGGTTTTTTCGCGATCAATTGGCAACAGAGATCGGCGGCCCGACCGCTCCAGTGCTG
>JAYUPM010000187.1:0-1762 GCA_043760145.1 Spartobacteria bacterium | reverse complement strand
GAAAAGCCTCTTGATCCGCAACGGACGCGTCATCGATCCGGCCAATAACCGCGACGAAATCAGCGACCTATTCATCGTCGATGGCCGCTTCGCCACGGCATTGGACACGCCCGCCCCCACTGAAGAGATCGATGCCCGCGGATTGCTTGTCACTCCGGGCTTGATCGATCTCCATGTCCACTTCCGGGAGCCCGGTCAGTCGGCCAAGGAAACCATTGCCAGTGGGGCCAGAGCCGCGGCGGCGGGCGGCTTTACCAGTGTGGTCTGCATGCCCAACACTTCGCCCACGGTCGATAGCCCAAGTGTCGTGACTTGGATCCTGGAGAAAGCCAGGGCGGAGGCTTGCATCAACATTTTCCCGGCCGGCGCGATTACCAAAGGAATTGCCGGCGAAGAGCTGGCACCCATCGGTTCCATGCACAAGGCGGGCATCGTCGCGCTTACTGACGATGGACGCTGCATTCAAAACCACGAGATCATGCGGCGCGCACTCGAATACGCCCGGATGTTTGGACTGACTGTCATGGATCATTGCCAGGACTACAACCTGGTCGGAAAAGGAGTGATGCATGAAGGCATTGTCAGCACCGCACTCGGCCTCCCCGGATGGCCTTCCGCCGGTGAAGAGATCATCGTCCAGCGCAACGCCTTGCTCGCCGAATTATGCGATAGCGCCATCCATTGCCAGCATTTGAGTGCCGGCGGCAGTGTCCGGATTTTGCGCGAAGCCCGGGCACGCGGGGTGAAGCTGAGCGGCGAGATTTGTCCGCATCACATCGCATTGACTGACGACTCGATCCGCGGCTTCAACACAGACTTCAAGATGAATCCGCCACTGCGGACCCAGCGCGATATCGATCTGCTCATTGAAGGAGTTGCCGATGGCACCATTACAATCCTTTGCAGTGATCACGCGCCTCATTGCAGTTATGAAAAGGAAGTCGAGTTCGACCTCGCCCCCTTCGGAATCCTCGGCCTGGAAACTGAGCTTGGGCTTTTCATGGATATCCTGGTCCATAAAAAGAAGGCGATCGATCTGGTCCGCCTTGTGGCAATGCTGACCGTGGAACCGGCCCGCCTCCTCGGGCTCGACCGCGGCACCTTGAATCCTGGGGCCCCCGCCGATGTGACTTTGATTGACCCCGACCTGGAGTGGACTGTGGATAAGAACGCCAGCGCATCCCGCAGCCGGAACACGCCATTTCATGGATGGGAACTCAAGGGCCGCGCCGTCCGAACGATAGTGGCGGGGCGGACTGTGTGGGAGTTGTAGGGGGCGCGAGCAACACGTCGGAGCGATGTGATGATCTCGCCGCGTTCACCAGCGGCATTTCACTCCATATTTTTCAAGGCTCTGGTCGCGGCTGAGCAAGGTGAGCTTGGACGCCAACGCCTGGGCAACGATCAACCGATCGAATGGATCGCGATGATGCCACGGCAACTTCGATACGATCTCGCAATGTGGCGCGGCAAGATCCAGACGGGTAATCCCGTTGCGTTGCAATTCATCTGGAATCAATCGGGCCCATCCCGGAGCCAGTTGGAAATCCGGGCGGTTCAAGCTCAGCTTGATCGCGATTTCCCACAGCGATGCGATGCTCCAATGCATCTCGTCCGCTGCGACGATCAGTTTCCTCGCACTCGCGGGCAATCGTGGATCATCCGATACCATCCAAAGAATCGCATGGGTATCGAGCAGGAGTTTCATTTGCGGGCCCGCTTCCTCGGCAACTTCGGCAGGTTCTCCGGAGCGTATTGGGCG
>JAYUPM010000186.1:0-4256 GCA_043760145.1 Spartobacteria bacterium | reverse complement strand
GTTAAGGAAATATCGTCCTCGTCCTCGTCCTCGTCCCTCGTCCTCGATTCCCCGTCCATTGTCGTTTTCGAGGACGAGGACGAGGGACGAGGACGAGGGACGATAAACCCGCTTAAGTTCGCGCCATTCTCCTCTGGCCGATCTTGACACCCTTCCCCCCCTCGCCAAAGGTGCGCGCTCTTTCGCCATGGCCACGCCTCGCATTCTTTCCGGTATCAAACCGACCGGCCACCCGCATATCGGGAATTATTTCGGGATGATGCGGCCTGCCATCGAATGGCAGGAGCGCGGCGAAGCGTATTATTTCATCGCCGATTACCACGCCTTGACAACCCTTCGCGATCCAAAGGCATTGCGCGAATATTCAAGGGGCGTCGCGCTCGATTTTCTTGCGTGCGGATTGGAGCCGGAAAAAGCGGTCCTGTTTCGGCAAAGCGATGTGCCGGAAGTGACGGAACTCGCGTGGATCCTGAGTTGCACGACGCCGATGCCGATGCTGGAAAACTGCCATGCTTACAAAGACCACGTTGCGAAGGAACAGGTCCCGACGCATGGCCTCTTTGCGTATCCCGTGTTGATGGCGGCAGACATCCTGATTTACGAGAGCGATGTGGTTCCTGTGGGCCGCGATCAGAAGCAGCATGTCGAAGTCACGCGCGACCTCGCCCAGAAGATGAATGCGCATTACGGCCCGGTCTTTAAAATCCCGGCTGCCAGCATCCAGCCGACGATGGAAACGATCCCGGGCCTCGATGGCAGAAAGATGAGCAAGAGCTATGGCAACACCATCGAGTTGTTTCCCGAAGAGAAGGCGCTCCGGAAAAAAATCATGGGCATGACCACCGATTCCACCCCCGTCGAGGCACCAAAAGATCCCGACGCCTCGGCCATCGTCGCCCTTTACCGCTTGTTCGCCCCCGCCGAGGCGATTGCCACAATGGAATCTGATTTTCGGGCCGGCGGTATCGGTTATGGGGAGTTTAAGCAGCGCCTTTTTGAAGCAATCCGGGATTATTTTGCCCCAATGCGTGCCCGCCGGGATGCCCTTGCGAGCGATCCGGCACTGGTTGAAAATGTATTGAAACAGGGGGGCGAACGCGCCGGGGCTCTGGCCCGCAAGACGATGGACCGGGTCCGGAAAGCTGTCGGGTTGATTTAAGCGCTGAGAAGTCTTACATTTTTCTAGCCTTGCATATTGGAGCGGAAAGATTCCTCTTTGGGTTTTCCGCCTGCCTTTCGCTGGCTTGTCGGGACAAGGTAATGTGACCAAGTAACTGTTTGAATATGATGAATCAGAACTCCGGGGAACGAATGGGATCCGAACCGATTGCTTCCGAGAAGGTGGCAATCGAAAGGAAAATGTTTTTCCTCGATCTTAAAGAGAATCAACGTGGCCGCTTTTTGAAGATCACCGAGGATGTCGGCGGTCGGCGGGATACAATCATGCTGCCAGCGGCGGCTTTCCGGGATTTCCTTGAAGCCCTCCAGCGCCTCATTGAGTTCGAAGGCAAGCTCGAATAGGAAGCTCGCCCTACTTCAGTTCCGCGAAGAAGAGCCGACCCGCGCTCGTCTGATGGGCGCTGGCTATGACCACCGATACGGTCTTGCCAAGACGGGGCCTGCCGTTATTGACGACAATCATCGTCCCATCTCCCAGGTATCCGACGCCTTGATGCGGTTCACGGCCTTCTTTCACCAACGTGATCTCGATCTCCTGGCCCGCTGATAACACCGGCCTTAACGCCTTCGTCAGCTCGTTCACATTCAACGTCCGGACACCTTGAAGGTGCGCTATGCTGCAGAGGCTTGTATCGTTGGTCAGCAGTCGGACATCGAGCATCTTGGCAAGTTTCGCTAGCCGCGTGTCCACAGGTTCCTCACTATCCGCACTGGTCTCGTGAATGTTGACGCTCAGCCCCGGGGTTTCCTGCATTTGCTGAAGCCGTTCCAAAGCGCCCCGGCCCCGTTCGCGTTTTAGCGCGTCCGCGGAATCAGCGAGGCGCTGAAGTTCATCGAGGACAAAACGTGGGACCACGAGTGAACTGCTCAGGAATCCCGTCGCGCAAAGTTCCGGGAGCCGGCCATCGATGATGATGTTGGAATCGATCAAAATCGGGAGTTCCTGGACGGTCGATTCGCGGAAACGGATATATGGGATGATAAGGGCGAATTCGTCCCGGTTGCTGCGAATGGCCAGCATCATTCCGAAATAGGAACAGGTGGAATATGCCACCAACCCGGCGATCCATTGAGTATCGGCGGAAGTGTCCCGCAACAAATTGGAGGCCAGCAGCAGCTTGGCGAAGACAACGCCGATTAATAAACCGAGGGTCGCGGAGGAAAAAACCCGCAGGGAGATTCCTTTGAGCATTCGGTCGGCCAGGACAACCATTAAGCCAAAGATCGCGCCCATGACTCCCCCCACAGCAGTCGAGCGCACGGCTTCCTCCCCCACCATCAGCCCGGTGCAGATGGTGAAAGTAAGAAAGAGCGCCCGAAGGAGATTAATAGTCAGCTCAGGAGTCATCGGAAATTGGAGGGCAAAGTAACACGGAAGGTGAATAGTTTAGAAACGCGTGGAATCCTGACGAGCCTTATCAGACGATCAGCCGCATTCTCCTTTTACCGTCAAGGAACCTTCTTGACGGGGGGCGGCGTCGGCACCGGACGATCCTTGTAAAAAATTGGCCCGGAGCGGCGCAGGTTATAAAGAAACGCCTTAAGATCGCTGGCGGCTTGGCGGTCGGACAGGAGCGTTCCCATGGGGCCGCTTCCAGCCTCGGCTTTTTTCATCAGCCCCTGCCCGGAATCGACCAGTTCTTTGGCTGACTCCATGGTCTTGGTGGCGGCGGCGGCGGTTTTGCGAATATCAGCGATGGCGTTGCGCAGGTCATTGGCCGCGGCATCGGCGGTCTTCATCGTGGCCTTGGCGGAATCGACGGCAGCCTTGGCGTCATCAAGGATGGGATCGAGCTTTTTGGAGCTTTCGCTAAACGAAGCACTCATGCTCTTGAGGCTGGCGAATGTCTCTTCAAGGTTCTTGAGATTTTTTTCATGAAGAACTTTTTCATTAATGACCACGGTCATTTTTTTGATCTCCTCAATTTCCAGGATGAGCTGATCCATAACCACCCCGCCCTTGGTGGTGAGGTCGTCCAGGCCGGAAGCCCGGGAACCAACGATCAATTCGTTGGGCTGGGCGACGTCGGCGGGATCAAAATTGGCCTGCGGGATCACGTCCACATACCGATCCCCCATCAGTCCGGAACTGCCGACAAGGAATGTCGATTTTTTTGGGATCTTAATATCGTCACGAATATTCAGCGGGACTCGCACGGCGTAAGAGCGGCCCACAAGCGTTGGGGAGCCGGCAACGAATCCGATCCGGGCCCCGGAAAGGAGGACATCGGAATCCTTCACCAAGCCGCTGGCATTGGGAAACTCGACAGTAATTTGGTAATACTTATTAAAGCTCTGCCCGACCCGGCCAAAGACCACCACCATGAAAGCGATGACGCCGAACCCAATCAATAAGAAGAGGCCAACGAGAATCTCGACCTTTTTATTTTCAGTGGCCATGCGCTAGTCGGTATCGCCGGATCTGCCTTCCACGAAATCCCTGAGAACTGGATCCTCTGAGTTGCGAAGCTCATCACTTGTGCCCAGGAAATAAATTCGCCCCTCATAAAGGTAAGCGATCCGGTCGGCGGTATGATAAGCGGTTTTCATATCGTGGGTGACAACCACGGAAGTCACGCGCAAGCGCTTTTGCAAGCGGCGAATCAGATGGTTGATGGAGTCGCTCGCAATTGGGTCAAGCCCGGTGGTCGGTTCATCAAAAAGGATATACGCTGGACGGCCGACGATTGTCCGGGCCAGCCCAACCCGTTTGCGCATCCCGCCACTGAGGTTCTCCGGCATCTTCTTTTCTTCCCCGGCGAGGTCCACCATTTCAAGCGCTTCAGCCACTTTTTCGGCAATCAAAGCCGGATCCTTCATCCCGGCCTCGCGCAGGGGAAAGGCGATGTTGTCCCCCACATTCATCGAGTCAAAGAGCGCGCCGCTCTGGAAAAGAATGCCGACTTTCTTTCGGATGGCACCGAGGGCGCGTTCAGGAAGGTTGGCGATCTCCTCGCCATCGATGAGCACTTCGCCCTGGGTCGGCTTCATCAATCCAACAAAATGCTTGAGCAGGACGCTCTTGCCGCTGCCGGAGCGCCCCAAAATAACACACGTTTCCCCTTTGTGCATTTCAA
>JAYUPM010000185.1:0-4274 GCA_043760145.1 Spartobacteria bacterium | reverse complement strand
TCGCCTGTTGCTTTGCGGTTTGCCCTTGTAAGGTTCGAGGTAATCCAGGCACCACTCAAAAACATTCCCGGACATATCTTCGAGTCCGAAAGGGCTTTTTCCCTGCGGATACGCCCCCACCGGGGAACTCTCCGGATATCCGTCGTCGATCGACAAATCCTTCCATGGGAACGAACAGCGTTTATCGGCAAAATTGGCATAATGACCAGCATCCAGGCGATCACCCCATGGAAAAACGCGGTCATCAGTTCCACGAGCGGCATATTCCCATTCGCTTTCCGTGGGCAACCGATACCGGCGCCCATCACGGTGACTTAGCCAATGACAAAATTTATCCACGTCAAAGGTGTTAACGAAAACGACTGGATGATTGTCATCCGCCCAAGGCGTGCGCAGTGACTTGTGATTTGGGTCGAACTGTTCGTATTGGGCGTTGGTGATTGGGAATCGGCCGAAGAACAGGCAATTAATGGCAACTGGCGTAATCGGCTCCTCCATCGGGGATGCATCCCGGCTAACACTGCCCATATTGAAGGAGCCCGAAGTTACGAGGAACATCTCGCCTCCCACGGCGGTCGTAAAATTGGGGTGGCGCTGCCTCTCCTCAGCCCGGGCCAATGGGGTCGATTGAACCACCTTACGGACCGGCTCAGGCGGCGCGACCACCGCTGATTTTGGCGCAACCGATGGGACAAACTTCGGTTTGACCGGCTTCACTGGGGCTGCGGGCATTACAGCCTGTTCCAAATACTCGTCTATTATGTCTTCGGCTTCAGATCCTGTTAACCCGAGGCTCTCGCCCATATTGCACATCGCATCCCGCTGATCGTCAGTCATGTCATCGCCGTCGAGGGCCAACTTCGAAAGACGAAGCATCCGGCGGAAATCACTATATTTGTCGTGCGGAACAGCTTCTCCAGCCGATGACGGCATCGGGGAGCGGGCAACCTCTTTAGAAGCGGTCGGAGCGGCCGTGACAGGCGGCGGCGGCGGTGGCGGCGGGGCATTTTCAACCCTTACAGCGCCCAGTCGTTGAAGTTCGGAATCCAGTGCTCGCTGGACGATTTCCTTTGTCAAACCCCGCTCGGCACCTGCCTGGTAAAGGCGTTCCTCAGCTTCCGCCGTCAAGTTATTCTTGATCAGCGCAAAGGAGAGGATTTTTTTGAACTCTTCAAGGGCCACCTTGATCGCCGCGGTGCGCAACTCGGCATCGATGCGCGCCCGCGATTCCGGGTTGAGCAACTCCGTGCGGGCTGCCACCAGGAATATGGGGGCTTCATCCAAGCCAGCCCGAAGCAACTGCGCCATCGGATTGCTCGGCTGATTCTTAAGCGGCAGTTTTTTCTGCCACCAAACCAGCATTAGCCGGCAGTGCTCTTCGATTTGCTCGGCTCCGACATTCGCATCGGCGGAGAGACAAAGGCGGTCGTAGAAATTAGTGGAATTATAATTCTTCCAGCCATCCCAGCGCAGCGGATTATCCGGAAGAGGATTGGGAAGAGCCACAGATCAGGAACGGATTGAAGTCACTTGGGTAAAAAGCAGGTGTGGACAGGCGCTGGATCCGAACAGGAGTCCACGAAAATCAACTGACATGAATGAGCTGAAGATCCGCCGTGGCAGTCTCGATCTCGCTATCGGACAAACCTGTATTGCGGGCAATCTGCACCCGGCTTTGCCGCCCAAAAGCTTCCACGATAATCTCAAGAACCTGATTGGCGTTGTAAGAATAGGTCAACTCCACGGGAGAACCCTTTGGCAGAAATGGCGGCAGTTCAATATCGCAAACACCAAGCGGGGTGCATTCCGATGCCACTGTGCTTTCCCCTTCGACCACGCGAATAATCGCGTTCTTCATGTTCGCTTTTGCTGTGCCGAACGAGTTTTTCGCCTGCGCCGGCATCGCTGTCATCTTCTTGATCATCGGAAAGACGTATTCCTCCATCTTCGCGTCATCCCAAAGCACCACGCCAAGGGTATGGGTCGTGATGTTGGTCACCCTCATGATTGCGCCGTCGTCACTTGAAAAACGCTCACGCACTTCCGTGGGAAGCACCCGCTCCCCGGCCCGGTCTTCTTCATTGAGCAATGAAAGAATTCCCTGGACTGCGGCTCCAATCGCCACGGCTTCGTCGGGACTGACGTCGTCCGCCGCCGGCACACTCGTGAGGCTGCGGATCATCTCGCGCACCGATGGAACCCGGGTCATGCCGCCTGTCAGCAAAATCCGATCGATCTGATCCCATGTCATCCCCGCCTCTTGCATGACGATCTCACAGATGGTTTTGCACTTTTCCAGCAGGTGTCGGCAGCGCACTTCGTAATCGGCCTGGGTAATCTCCAGCTTGATGCTCTTGCCCGCGTAACTCTGGACGATCGTGGTCCGGGTCCGGCTCGAGAGCTGCACCTTCGCGGTGAGCGCCCGGTTATAGACGTCCTGATAACTCTGCAAATCGAGCAGCGGATTTTCGCCGTGCTCCTTGTCGAATTCCTCCGCCACCCAGTTCACAATAATATCGTCCCAATCCTTGCCGCCAAGCCGATGATCGCCATTGCTGGCAAGCATCCGGATATGGTCGTTCTCGATCTTCATGATCGTGACGTCGAACGTGCCGCCGCCCAAGTCGAAGACAAAGACAGTCTGGTCGGTATCAAGCTTGTCCATTCCATACGCCAACGCCGCCGCCGTGGGCTCGTTGATGACCTGGAGCACGTTTAGCCCCGCCAACTGCCCCGCATGCAGCGTTGCCGTCCGCTCCGCATCGTTGAAGTAAGCAGGCACCGTGATCACCGCATCCGTAACAGTCTCTCCAAGATATTTCTCCGCGTCCCCAATCAGTTTCTTGATAATCAACGCAGAGAGTTCCTCGGCCGAATACATCTTCCCGCCAAACTCCCGGTGAAACTGCGTCTTGCTCTTGCCCATCTCACGCTTGACGAAATCGACAATTTTCTCCGGCTCGGCCACGGAATTCTGCTTGGCCATCGAGCCAACGATTGCGTTCATGCCATCAAAGAGAATCACCGAGGGAGTGATTCGTTCGCTTTCCGCGTTGGGAATCATCTGCGGCTTCCCGTAAGCGTCGATATGGGCCATCGCACAGAAAGTGGTTCCGAGGTCGATTCCAACGACTTTTCGTGGAGTTTTTGGCTGATCAGTAGTCATGATAAAATGCTGGAAACGAAGGAAACTGAATTACGGGCCATGAAGAATAAATGGGGCAGTTAAAAAAGTAATCCTAAACTGACGAAACTGCGTCTTTCCACTTCTTTGTGACGACCTCTTCGGGACGGACCACCCGCTCCTTCCAGATGAACCCGCGCTTGACGGACCGGACGACAACCGTGTCTTCCTCCGGGTCGGTTGCCGGTTCAACGGAGACCGCGCGCTGGGTGCGCTTGTCGAGTTTTCCCACGCCATCCGGGATCGGGTGCACGTCGATTCGCGCAAGCACTTCAAGAACGAGTTCCCGGTTGTGATCGAGGTTGGTTTTAAGCGTCTGCATCCGCTCCACGATCCGGCCCGGCACGGGCTCATCAACGCTTGCCTGCTCGCTCAAAACCCCCGCAGCCTGCCTGTGAATCTCGGCCACTTCATCGTAAATGGTGATCAAATCGCGAATCACCGGCCTTTGAAGCGATTCCAGGAGAAATCCGTCCTTGTATCCGCGAAGTTCCTCATGCAAGGCATCGAACATCCGCTCCGTGACCTTTGCTTTCTGGTCCGCCAGCGTCCGCAACTCGGCCGCGACCTTGAGCAGTTGATCCCCTTGCGGATCCGGCGTCGTCGGCTTGACCGCCTCTTCACCCATCCTCCGCAAAATGTTGGTGTTCTCCCCAGCCGCCCGCGTAAGCGCCTCGATCCCCATCATCAAAAGACGCAAACTGTCATCCGAGGGCCCCTTGGAGATATGGGGCGCATCCTTGGGTTTCAGGGGGGCCGCCGCCGCCCGCTCTGCTTGCTCAAAGAGCCCGCGCAGGTCGCCATCAATATCAATATCAATCTCTAGGGCGTCGTCTGGATCAGGCATGGGCCGTTGTCTTAGCGGGTTAATCGCCGCCTGCCAAAATATTCCGCAGGAAATCTTGTAACTTTATCGCTTCGCCTTTTCATCGAGTTTGCGGATGGCGGCAATCAAGCCGGGGATGTCGTGCTCCTGCGCCTCAATGTCAACCTTGAGTCCATGCGCAATCATCGTCTTTGAGGTGAGCGGTCCAATCGACGCGGTCCGGAGCCCGGGCGGCAGCGCCAGTTTGCGCGCCAGGAAATTCTC
>JAYUPM010000184.1:0-4276 GCA_043760145.1 Spartobacteria bacterium | reverse complement strand
GTGGACTCCACTGCGGTGCAAGGAATTTCTTACTGGTATCGCGTTGCGGCCATTAACGGAAACGGTTGGGGGTTCTCTCAGGAAACGGCGTCCATCGCAGTGCCCGGAACGCCTGTTACCGGACAACTGACCCATACGTATGACGCGGTGGGCCGCTTAATCTTTACCGCTCAACCATCGGGGAACGTTTCAACCTATCAAACCGACGCAAACGGTAACGTTCTCTCGGCCGGAACCGTGACCCCTTAAAGGCTTCAAACACGACAGCCATGACACTTTACCGCACGTTTACTATAGCCATTTCGTTAGTTGGACTGAGTCTTCCCCTGAAGGGAGCGGAGTCGCCTTCAAAGGATCTCGATCGACAGCCACCGGGACTGGAAGGCAACCTTACCCTGCGAGTTAAGCGGAACGATAATTACTTAAAATCGTCGCCTGTCGGCCGGGCTCAACGCCAGCAGAATACAAAAGAGGACCTGGCGATTAAGTCCACAGGAGCCACTGCACTGGCGGCACCAGAGTCCACAGAAAAGTCCTCGTCTATCGCGGCAACGCAGGAAGTTGCTGCGGCTACGGCGACGCTGCCCACCCAGGATCAGTTGGGCACGGAACTCCGCAATATTGCCGTCAGTTGCGGAAACGATCCGAAGCGTATTTTCGATTTTGTCCGGAACAATATCCGTTGGCAGCCATACTTTGGCTTTCGCAAGGGCCCTTACCTGACGCTTCTGAGCAAAGCGGGCAATGATGCCGATCAAGCTCTGTTACTCGTTGAAATCCTCCGGTCAGCGGGGCACACCTCGGCCCGTTTCGCCTATGGTCAGTTGAAAATCTCCGCGCCTGCAGCGCGCGCGTGGTTTGGACTCGAAAATAATGAGGCGCTGGATACCTTGATCAGCTCCGCCGGCTATCCAGGTGCGGTCAATTTCACTGAAGATGCGCTCTATATCGAGCAGGTATGGGCGCTTGTCACGGTGGACGGGATCACCAGAAAGATGCATCCCGCCTATAAGACGTTCCAGGTGAACGCCGGGATCGATCTCCTGGCGGCAACTGGGTTCTCGGTGCCGAACCTGTTTGCGGCTGCCGCAGGGGAGGAGCAACCGACATTCGTTCGCAATCTTGCCGAGCCCGCCATCAAATCTTATCTTGCAGACCGCACGCTGGGTCTCATTTCGTCGCTGGCGGCGAATATGCCCAATGCAACCCTCGATGAGGTCGTGGGTGCTCGAACCATGCTGCTGAGCGAGATCGCCGATTATGCTCAGGCCTTTCCGCCTTTTGAAGTCCGCTGGAGCGACGAATTAGCAAATCCGCCGGTGGCGCTGGCTGATTCATTAGAAGTTGCCGTGGGTTACTATTTCGGCGGCGGGACGATCCCCGATTCCGACGTGCTGATCACTGCATCCGGTCCGGCGCTTGCCTTCGGCGCGAAGAAAATCGCGGTGACCTTCACGGCGGACAACCGCCCTCAGATTTGGCTGGATGATACGTTGATCGCCCAGGCCGCATCGTCTTCCCCGTGGCCGCTCGGAATCCGGATGAAGATCAACCATCCCTATTACGAACCAGATCCCGCGAATCCCATTAACCGTGCTGATGACACGCGCGTCTTTAGCTTGGGAAATAGTAATACCGCAGCGGTGGTCCTGTGGAGCGCCGGAGCCATGGATCATCCCGCCCCGGCACAACGGCGCCGACAAATCCTTTCAGAATACGTGGCGTCTGGATTGCCTGCTGTTTCCCGCGAGCGAACCACTGAGTCGTTGTTCCTTTTGGGATTGGATTACATGAAGCAGCACGATGCTGGAATGCGGATGCTTTCAGCCATTGGACGCTTCGAAAATATCCTCCATCACAGCCTGACGATCGTGCGTCAACATCAGGGGATTTCGGTGGATATTCCGTTTCTGGAGAGCTTCATCCCGCGAAACGACACCTACAATGACACGACGACCTACCGGAAGAATCGCGAATCTACAGTGATCCTCGGCAGCGCCATGGAGCACGGCGTTATTGAGCAAAACTATCCGGGGTTTGGCGCTGTCTCCACAGTCCGCTTCATTCTCGAGAACAACCGGGCAGGCAACAAAACCTACTTCGCGACCCCCGGCAATTATGCACAGATTGCCGCGGACCCGGATTACACAAACGGCTGGCCGCAACAACAGCGTGACGCATTCGCGACAGATTTGGGTGCGGGCAGCCCTTACGTGTATCTATTCCCCCAAACGAGCCAACTCACGGTGGATAACATCGTGGGCTACGGGTTTTTCCGGATGGCGTCCAATCGGACGACTGCGGCGATCGCAGGTCCCACCTACCTAAATGGAGGCCATTCCACAGATACGCTTTCGCCTGATGGCCTTCAGGATCCATCTCTAGAGACAGATACTCAGTCCGAGAATCAAGAGCCCGATACCGAGGGCGATCCGGTGGACATGCTCAGCGGAGCACTCGTGCTCGATACTCAGGATCTGGTCATCGGTGGGAACGCTCCGCGCGGGCTATTCCTCGGGCGGACTTATTCTTCGAACAACAAGAACTCCCAAGCCGGGTTGGGATTCGGTTGGTCTCACAATTACCAGACCTCGTTGACGATGCATTCGGACACCGATGCCGCGTTCGGACGACAGAGCGTGCGTGAGGCTGCGAGTATGATTGTGGCAACCATGGCCATTACCGAGCTGGTTAGAACCAACAATCTTTCCGCCAAAGGCTGGGTGACCGCTTCCATGGCCGCAGGGTGGGCCATGGACCAATTAAAGGACAATACGGTCACCGCGTCCGTGGGGCGGCGCACATTTGGATTCACCCGGTTGCCCGATGATTCCTACCTGGCAGCACCCGGTATCACGGCCAAACTTGTGCGCGACACCCAAACGGGACTGTTCCGTGTGGAAGAACGGTTTGATCAAACGACTTACTTTAATGCACAGCGCCGGATGGCGTCGTCGGTTGACGCTACCGGCAAGGCGCTGACCTTTGCCTACGATGCTGCCGGGAAGAAATTGCAATCAGTGACTGATTGCTACGGCCGCACGCTCACCTTCATCTACTTCCCGACCGGGGCGAATGAAGGCCTCTTGCAAAAGGTGATCGACTCCACGGGGCGCGAGGTGAGCTTTGGCTACACCCCTAATGGGTATCTTCAATCTTTCACGGGCGCACGAGGATTCACCCGACAATACGAGTATCATCCCGATGGTCGGATGAGAAAGGCCATCGATGAAAAAGGGCGCGAAATTACCGATACAACCTACGATGAATTCGGGCGTGTCTCCCAACAGATCGCCGAGGGCGACCTGGCGCAACGCTGGTCTTATTCCTTTACCGGAATTGAAAATGTGGAAACCAATCCTACCGGCGGAAAGAAGATTTATCGATACGACGACAAAGGACGCAAAGCTGCCTATACTGACGCACTCGGGAATAAGACGCGGTTCCGGTATGACGGACAGGACCAGCTTGTAGAAACGATTGATCCGCGGAACAGCGTCACCACTTTTCAATACGACGATCGCAACAACCTGCGGTTCATCACCCGCAGTGGCACTCGTGTCCGTGAGATGGTCTACGATGTTTCAAATCGTTTGGACCATGCATTCGATGAGGCCGGGAAGAAAACAGACTACGAGTATGATCTCGATCATCATGTCACGAAGATCATCGATCCGGCGCTGCGAGAGACCCGCCTCGAATACTATACGGCAGGCCTTCACCAAGGCCTCCTCTTTAAAGCCATTGCTCCCCTGAATCACACCACGACGTATACATATGATTCGATGGGAAATCCGGACACCATTACTCGTGCGGATGGCTCGATCGTGGATGTGACTTACAGCGCGCGGGGCGATTTGATCAATTCGAGTATTGCCACTGCGGGTGATCTCAATGCGCATGGCGCAACCTTTACTTACGACGCTGATCGGCGCATGGAAACGACAAAGGACGCGCTCAACTTTGGACCGGCTGCCGTGTATGACGAGCGGGGCCAGCTCAAAGAGAGCTTTGATCGTTTTGGTCACAAGAGCAGTTTTACCTATTCGCCGTTTAACCGGCTTCAGTCGATCACCGGTCCAAATGGGGCGGTGACGGTGTTAGGCACTAACCGCAACGGCTGGGGCTCTGGTGTCACTAACAGCCTCAACCAGCAGACCCGCTATGAGTATGACTCGGCCGGGCGGCGGACGTTGGTCCGCGATGCGGCGGATCGGGAGGTGCTCATGAGGTATGACGCCGCTGGTAATCAGGAGCGCTTGACCAATAGCCGGAA
>JAYUPM010000183.1:0-11562 GCA_043760145.1 Spartobacteria bacterium | reverse complement strand
CTCCGACCTCCGACCTCCGACCTCCGCCCTCCGCCCTCCGCCTTTCTTCCCCTTGACCCATCTCCCGTCACGTTCCTGGATTGTTATCGCAGCGCTTTGTGTCCTCGCCCCTGCATTGGGGGGAACCACAAGGGCCGGCCCCTTGGGATTCGTGATTTTTCTCACGGGATTGCTTTTTTTGCTCGCGCCGCCCCGCCGAAGCCTGGCATGGCCGTGGCACGTCGGGTTTCTCCTGCTCGGACTAGGCGCCTTTACGGCTTTCCTGCCAGCTTCTTGGTTTTCGATTCCACCGTGGCGCCAGCAGCTCCTGGAAATCGGCGCACTTCTTCCGGGCACGCGTTCGCCCCAACCGTGGATGAGCGGGGAGCTCACGCTGATATATTTCATGACCTTGGCGTGGGCATATTACCTTCTGGCATTTCAATGGGAGCCGAGGACCCGGCTACGGGCATGCCAAATCTATGTGGGGGGAATCACGTTGCTGGCGACCGTGGCTATCGCCGCGTATTTCAAAGATTTTTCAGTGCCGATCTGGCCCGCAGACACGTTCGGTTTTTTCCCAAACCGCAATCACACTGCAAACGTGACTGCGTTAGCTGGCATCATGATCACGGGCCTGCTCTGGGGGTCGGCAGGGCGCCGGAGAGAGGGGAACGGAAAGCGAAAAATAGCGGATCCCCTTTCCGACCCCCGACCTCCGACTTCCGACCTTCGACCCCCGACCTCCGACCCCCGACCCCCGACCTCCTCGCCCTTGCGTTGGATCTGGTTTTTGCCTCTGGCCATTCTTGGGTGCGCTCTAGGCCTGAATACCTCCCGCGCCGGGATTGGCCTTTTTTTCGGGGGAAGTCTCGCTGCAGTTCTTTGGAGCCTTACTTTTGCCAATAAGAGAAAAACCGCAGCCCTGTGCCTTGCCGGATTTCTACTTCTTTTGACTGCCTTCCTCCTCTTTGGGGGAAAAACCTTGGAACGATTTCAACCAGCCATGGCCAGCTGGGCCGATTCACGCATTCCTCTCCAGGCCGATGCGTTTGCTCTTTCGGCGAAGGCTCCCTTGCTTGGGCTCGGGCTTGCCAACTTTGAGCCGGTGTTTGCCATGCATCGTGAGAAGTCCGGGGGCGAAAATCGGGCGCTTCATCCGGAGAGCGACTGGCTCTGGACGGCCATTGAAATGGGCTGGCCCACTGTGCTGCTGATTCTAGGCGGGCTCGCGCTTTGGCTCCGCGAGTGCCGGCCTTTTGCCGCCGGATCGGATCGGTATCTGCGTGCTGCCGCGGCCGTCTGCGCGCTGAGTTTCGCCATTCATGGCCTGGTCGATGTCTCGGGACATCGGGTGGGCGCACTCTGGCCGGCTCTCTTCTTTCTAAGTCTCGCCCTTCCGCGCACCTCGCCAACCCGCGGCGAACTTTGGAGCTGCTGGATTGCCCCCGGGTTCCGCACATTGGGCCTGCTTCTGCTTATGACAGGAGCAGCGATCGTTGCCGCCTCCCAGAATCGGCCGTTGATTGAGGGGTTGCCTTCACAGCGTTTGGAGCACCTGCGGATGGAGCTTAAAACTGCAATCGAGGACGACGATTTCGAAGCCGTCATCACCTTATCCACTGCATCGCTGCGCATTGCTCCCCTGGATTGGATTCATTACTACGAGCGCGCAAGAGCCGAAGCCCGCTCCATGATCTCGTTTCCAGATGCCGACCGTGATTTCGCATTGGCGCGTCAGCTGCGCCCGGACTGGATAGACATTTGCTGGAACGAAGGCCTGCTCTGGGTCGCCCTTGATGAGCCCGAACGCGCCTTGGCGGCATGGAAAGAAACGTTGCGCCGGGCCGAACTCCGCGCCTCGGCATCAAGGGCAACGGAGCTTTACGCCCAAATGTGGGAGGAAGCCGAGGCCCGTCCAGTGCTGATCCAAGGACTGCGTTCCTGGGTCGGGCTGAATCGCGATTACCGGCTGATCCTTTTGGGAAAATGCGCGGAGTTCGAATCCGAAATCGCCAGTTTGCTCGCAAGCGATCCCACTTTATTGACCCACTCGGAGGCCCAGAAGAAACGGCTCTTTGAAGTCTGGTATGCGCGTGGCGACCGGGCTCAGCTAACGAGCGCCCTCCAGGGAAATCCGGCGTGGATGAGTCTTGGTTGGAAATGGGTGGCACGCGATGCCGCGGAACGTGGCGATTTTGAAGGTGCCTATAAATTGGCCGGCGAGTTTGGCGCGAAACCGATTCTGCCCCAGATACGCGCCTCCGAATCCATCCAGGATCTTGAACGGAAGTTCCACTATCGGACGGAAGATCTCCCCTTGGGACTGGCTCTTTATGCCGCGCAAAAAGAGGAGGGCCAAACCAAACCCGCGCTGGCCACTCTTCGGATCTTGGCAAAGCTCAAGCCCCCACCCCCGTATCTTGGCTATTTGGAGTCGGAGTTGTGGGCCCAACTCGGCGACTGGGAGAAGGCGTGGAAAGCGAGGTCGGTGTTCAGTGATCAGTAATCAGTGCGCAGTAATCAGTAATCAGTTCCCCGACCTCCGACCTCCGACCTCCGTCCTCCGTCCTCCGACTTCCGTCCTCCGACTTCCGTCCTCCGACTTCCGTCCTCCGACCTCCGACCTCCGTCCTCCGTCCTCCGTCCTCCGTCCTCCGACAAAAAACGGGCGACCCGGTCAGAGACCAGATCGCCCGTGTGAATTTTTCTTGGCTCAGTGCGCTTTAGATCACCGTGAAGGTGCCGGTGACAGTCGGGATAACGCCTGGCTTGAAGAGGTTATTAAGGGCGTAGTCGTTGCGGGTATTTATGCCACCCGAATCGGTCACAGTTAAACCGAGCGCCGCGGTCTTGCCGAGGAAGCTTCCCCGATTAACAGCGAGATCGATCACAGAGGCCGCGCCATTGCCGATGAAGATGTCGTCATTGCCCGCACCGCCTATGATTGTGGCCAATGCCTTGAACGTCGAAAGGCCGTAGAAATCGCCTCTTTCGATGTTCACCGTGTTAGTGCCGTTGCCAGCGTTGACATTCACGGTGTTGAGCGCCGCAATGTTGTCGATGTTGATGATGCTATTTGCATTACCCAACGTCACGGAGAAGGCTTTGCTCACACTGATATTGGTTGCGGTGAACGAGTCATCCTGCATGGTTGAGCCCGATGTAACCGTAACTGTATTCGTGAATTTCAACCCGGAAAGGAATCCGACATTGGAACGCATGACGACACTTTGCTCAGCGCCCGAGTTGGCTTCCCCAAGCGCAATTGTTACGGCCTTCTTTACCGAGCCATCCGCGATGATACTGACCGTGTCCGTCCCGGCCCCGCCTGTAATCCTCAAGTCCCCTGCCGTCAGTTTGCTCGACGTAAGGTTGAAGATGGAGTCGTCCGAGCCGCCGATTAATTCCGTGATTCCAGAGACTGTCAGAGTAGTCACTCCGAGATCGAGGGTGGACTCAGCCGCCCCGGTTCCGGTCAACACGATCGATTTCAGGCCCGGGAGCAGGTTCACGGTCGGTGCGGACTTGCCGATCTTCGCAATTTCCCCTGCGATGATGACCAGATTCGCGCCGTCACCGCCCAAAAGCTCAATCGAGCCGCTGGTGGTTAAATCGGTGACATCAACGACCAGGGAGTCATCCCCGGCGCCGCCGTTAAAGAGGATCGCTTGGCCTAGGAGACTTTTGCCTAACTTCACCTTGGTCCCGTCTACCGCCACTGAGTTCGTCCCCTCACCTGCGGCGAACGAGATTCCTCCCAATAAACTACCGATGGTCGTATCGATGGCCACCGTGTCGGCGTCAGCGGAGCCGGTGTAGGCGATGGAAAGACCTTTGTTAGCGAGTGGGAGGGCAGCCTTTCCAATCGTCGCATTCCGTGCAGTAACGCTGAGCGAGTCTCCAACAAGGCTAGTTGTATCCGCTGCGCCGTTGCTGGTGAAGGCGATTCCTTTGCCGACCTTGGCGAATCCGCCGCCCACTTCCAGTGAGTCTTCGCCTGTGCCGCCATTCGCCGTAATTGATCCAGTAATTGTTGTTTTGGCTGAATCGAAGACCACTGTCCCGCCGCCTGCGCCGTATGTGACAACCACATCCTTGGAGATCGTCGTGAATGCACCGCCAAAGGTGACCGAATCCATGTCGCCGGCTTCCCCAACAGCCGCAGAGCCCAAGGTTAGCGTCACTGGCCCCTTCACGATCACGTCCCTTACATTCAGAGTGTCGTCTCCGGCCTTGCCATTATATGTAATGTTCGTAAGCGTTTTGATGTTGCTCACTGTAACTTCGTCGTCACCGGACCCGCCCGCTCCCCCATTCCCGCCATCGATTGTTAGCAATTTCAGTTTCCCGGTGAAATCTACAAATGATACTCCGACCGCGCCGATATCGGTTCCAGTCCCGCCTTGAACGCGAAAATGGGTCTTATCGACCTGAAAAATTTCGATGCCAGTAGCTTCTCCGCCGTTTTCCAAATTGACCACAAGCGCTCCAGTCAACGCTGTAAACGTGGCTGTAATAGTGGCTGGGGCGATTCGGGATTCGAGGGCTTCAGGTCCTTGGTAATTAGGGGTGCGTTTCATAAGGTTGATGGATTGGGTTGGTGGGGATTTTGTTGGGGGAGGGGAGATAATTATTTGTCTCGCGGTGAAAGTCAGCGACAGGGAACCTTGTGGGCGAACCTATCTACGATGGATAATATTAGGATTCCAGTGATTATTTCAGCGAATTGTTCCAGTGGCTCAAAAATCGATTTCAGAAGGCACACGACGCCGATTTCCGGGAGAATTCCTAGGGGGTTCGCTCAAAGTGCGCAATCGATTATGTTATTAATTCATTCAACGCAAGTATGAATCCACGCCCAATCGATTTTTTTCTCCATCACCAATTTGCGATTTCATCCTCCTTCTGGCTTGCCCGTTTCACTTCAATTCCTACTATCGCCGCCCCACTCCCCATCCACCGGCATCGCGATTTATTCAAAATTAGAATCCTGAACACCACTTCACCCCAATATCACCGGATCCTCGGAACCCTTTAACTTGAATCAATCAACTTTATGAAACGTAAAATTCGTATGGGAATGGTCGGCGGCGGCCGGGGCGCATTCATTGGAGCGGTGCATCGGATCGCCGCAAACATCGATGGCCAGATCGAACTTGTCTGCGGCGCGTTCAGTAGCGAACCCCAGCGCTCCCGCGATTCAGGAGCCGATTTTTTCCTCCCACCAGATCGTTGCTACGGGACTTTTCAGGAAATGTTTGAGAAGGAAAAGGCGCTCCCAGCAGGCGACCGCATGGATTTTGTTTCCATCGTCACCCCTAACCACATGCATTTTTCGCCGGCAAAAATGGCGCTTGAGCATGGGTTTCACGTGCTTAGTGATAAACCGGCGACCTTCGACCTGGCGGAAGCAAAGAGCTTGGCCGCGATCGTGAGTTCCAGCGGGTTGCTCTACGGCCTTACTCACAATTACACCGGCTATCCGCTGGTAAAAGAAGCGAGGGAGTTGGTGCATTCCGGCAAACTCGGCAAGATCCGCAAGGTCGTCGTTGAATATCCGCAAGGATGGCTGGCGACACGGATTGAAGAGTCCGGCCAGAAACAAGCCGGATGGCGCACCGATCCGAAGCGTTCCGGCGCAGCGGGCTGCATGGGGGATATCGGCACTCACGCGGAGAACCTTGCCGAATACATCACGGGGCTGCAGATTGAAGAACTCGCAGCGGACCTGACGGCCTTTGTGGAAGGGCGTCTACTTGATGATGATGGCAATATTCTCCTGCGTTTTAAGGGCGGGGCCAAAGGAGTGCTTCACGCTTCCCAAATTTCTGTCGGCGAAGAGAACAATCTGAGCATCCGTGTTTACGGGGAAAAAGGTGGATTGGAATGGCACCAGAACGAACCCAACACGATGTTGGTCAAGTGGCCTGATCAACCGATGCAGGTGTATCGGACGGCGAACGGCTATTTGGGCAAGGCGGCGGCGGCGGCAGGCCGGACCCCGCCTGCGCATCCGGAAGGATATCTGGAAGCATTTGCCAACGTTTACAAAAACTTCGCCGGACATATCCGGGCACGCCTGGAGAACACCGAGCCGGATCCGTTAACACTCGATTACCCAAAGATCGAAGACGGTATCCGAGGGATGGCGTTCATCGAAGCCACTGTGCGTTCGAGCCAGAACAACGCGGCTTGGACTAAACTCTAGATAGGAAGTCTGAAGTCTGAAGTCCTGCCCACCCTTTCCCCTTTCCCCTTTCCGCTTTCCGCTTTCCGCTTTTCCCCTTTCGCTTTTCCCTTTCCCTTTTATGAGATTCGCCAATCAAGTCGCCATCGTCACCGGAGCCGGCCGCGGCATCGGTAATGCCATTGCCCTGCGGCTCGCCAGCGAAGGGGCGCGCATCGCCGTTGTAAGCCGCACGGAAATCAACGCCAATCGCACCGCCGAGGAGATCAACTCCAAATACGCTGGGCTCGCAAAGGCTTATGCCGTGGACGTTGCCGATCACGCAGCGGTCAAGGTCCTTGCGGCCTTAATCCTCGCGGATTTCTCGCGCATCGACATCCTGGTCAATAACGCCGGGCTGACACGGGACGGGCTCTCGATGCGAATGAGTGAGGAGGATTGGGACGTGGTGATCGATACCAACCTCAAAGGCGCCTTCAATTTTATCCAGGCTGTCGAGCGACCGATGATCAAGCAGCGCAGCGGCCGGATCATCAACATCGCCAGCGTGGCGGGACTCATGGGCAACGCGGGACAGGCTAATTATGCGGCTTCCAAGGCGGGGCTCATTGGATTGACGAAGACTATCGCCCGTGAGTTGGCCAGCCGTAACATCACTTCCAACGCGGTCGCCCCCGGATTCATCAGCACCGACATGACGGAAGTCCTGCCTGACGAAGTCAAGAGCACGGTGATCGGCCAAATCCCAATGCGCAAGTTTGGGGAACCCGATGACATCGCGGCCGCCGTCGCATTCCTTGCCAGTGCGGAAGCGAAGTATATCACGGGCCAATGCCTCACTGTCGATGGCGGCATGGTGATGTAGAATTTTACAATGCAGATCTTTCTATTACGCCACGCCAATGCGGATGTCCCCGCAGCCACAGACTCGGAACGTCCCCTCTCGGACAGAGGTATCGCCCAGGCGAAAAAAGTGGGGCTCTTCTGTCGCAAACATCAACTACAGCCCGATCTGATCCTCATCAGTCCACTGCTGCGGGCGCGTCAGACTGCCGAACATTTCGCCGCGCAACTCGATTCCGTGAAAATGGAAGTGGCTCCCTTTTTGGCCAGTGGGATGGAGCCGGAGACCGCGCTCTCTGAATTGAAAGCATACCAAAACTTCGAGCGGATTTTTCTGGTCGGTCACGAGCCGGATTTTTCGATGCTTGGCGCACATCTGTTGGGCATAGCCAGTGAGGGGAACCTTCATGTGCGCAAAGCGTCACTAAGTTCATTTAGCATGCCCGTTTTGCGAAAGGGAATGGCCACCTTGGAATTCAGCATCCCGTGCGCCTTGATGTAAGATTGCCATGAGAACGCCCCAAATCATTCAAGCTGATGCATTTCAAGCCGCACAGTGGATTAGCGCTAAAGCCCACGCCGCAATCGCAAGTCATGGTCTGTTCCGGCTTTCCCTCGCAGGCGGAACGACTCCCGCAGCAATCTATCGCGAGCTCGCCAAGATCAGTCTCCCTTGGGATCGAGTGCAACTTACGTTCGGTGACGAACGGGGCGTGCCACCAGAAGATCCCCAGAGCAATTATCAGATGAGCAAGCTTTCGCTTCTCGATCATGCTCCCATCCCGCCGGGGAATGTTTTTCGGATCCGCGGCGAGATCGATCCTGAAGCGGCCGCCTTGGAATACGAGGCGAGATTGGCTGCTGTTGCCGCCCGTTTTGGCGAGGCCCGGTATGTGCATGATCTGATCCTCTTGGGGATGGGGGCGGACGGACATACCGCTTCGCTCTTCCCGGGCTCACCGGCGCTTGATGAAACAGTTCGCAACGTCGTTCCAGCCATTGGCCCCAATCCGCCGATCCAGCGTGTGACAATGACTTTTCCCCTCCTTAATGCCGCCCGGCATGTCTGTTTTCTCGTGAATGATCCGGGGAAAAAACCAGTCATCCGCGAAGTCCATGCCGGTAATAGGGCTTATCCCGCCGCGCGGATTGAGCCGACCAATGGTGAAGTGAGCTGGATCCTAAGCGGTTCGATGGAATAACCAGAGGGAATGGAGTATTTTCATGAACGGGATTCGACTGGTTACTGAAAACTGATTACTGATTACTGCGCTTCGGGATCTCGTTGAGCGTGTAATACGCCACCGGATGCAGCAGCGGTTGGCCGCTGGCGGACTTGAGCCCTTTGAGATGCAGCTCATGAATGTGTCCCTTGGTAAGCGGATCAATAGTCAGCCGCACCGATTTTTTGTCCGCGCCCACAACTGCCTTAATAATCTTGGGGACAACCGCATCGACCTCCGGGCTCCCGTATTCGGACTGGTATATATAAGTAAATGCGTTCATCGAATAGCTGGCCGGATCCGCCGCGCTTTGAGCGTCCACCGCTTCAGTAAATGTCAACTCGAATCCATCGGGCCTCGCGCGCATTTCATGGATCTCAAAGGGGATTTTGCCAGTCCACTGGACCCGCTCGAAATCAAACGGTTTCCCGCCCCTGGCTCCCCAACCGCGATCGGAACCGCCGGCAAACAATTGCCCCTCATCATTCATGCGCCCACCAATGAGCCCGGACTTGAATCCCTTCAAAAATGGAATCACCACTCCCTGTTTCACGCCATTGATTGTCTCGAGGTAGACCCGGGAAATGTTGGAATGGCTCTGGTCGGCGACGAAGAGCTGCTTTTGAAACGGCCCGAATTTTCCCTGGCTTAAGTCACACACAATAAAGGAGGACGAATTCCCAATCTTGCCGTGGACCATGTAGACGGCGGGCGGAACCAATTCTTTCACCCGGGCACGCTCGGTCACCATGCGGCTCTTGTCGTTGGGCATCACAGGACGCGGTCCCATGTTGGGGGCCTTGTCATACCACTGGAAGCCGCCGGGATGCCCTTGGAAACTCCCAGGAACCAGGTGCTGGAGCGTAGAGGCACCGTGCCATGGGCCTTGATTGTCGGTGTAATAAACTTCGCCATCCGCATCGAATCCCAAGCCGGCCGGCGAGCGAATGCCGCTGCAAGTCGGGACCATCGTCCCATCGGGCTTTATCCGAAGCGCCCAACCCCGAAAATCGGATGCACTGGAAAATGATCCGGTAAGGCAAAGCACAACCCAGAGGTCCCCGTTTTTGTCAAAGCGCGAGCCGAAGGAGTATTCGTGGTAATCGCCGCTGACGCCCCACTGGTCAGAGACAGTTTCAAAAAGATCGGCCCGTCCATCCGCATCTTCATCCTTGATCCGGAGCACTTCGTATCGATTGGTCGCATAAAGGGAGCCCTTCTTATATGCCAACCCCATGACCTCATGCTGGCCGGAGGCAAAGAGCTGATATTGAACCTTCGAGGCGTCGGCGATTCCCGCGTTCGAGACAGTCCAGATCTCACCGCGCCGGGTGCCGAGGGCCAATTTATTGTCGGGCAAAAGCTCGATCGAACTCACCTCCAAGGCAGTGCCGGGAGGCGTGTCGAAAGTGGTGATGGTGTAATAATCACTCTCGTTCGGTTCGGCCGCGCCCAGGAGCACCGCACCGCCAAAGAATGCGCAAAGAATCAAAATGGTTTTCATGGCGAGGAATAGTTAAGGCAGTGGAGTGGCCATCCAGGAGTAGGTCATCTTGATTTCGGGCTTGGCCGGAACGAGAAGGTTTTTCCCAACAACACTGGCTCCTTCGGCCGTGACATGAAATCCGTTATCGACAACGAATCCGCCGCTGCCGGGCTGGATCTTCGAGCCGGAGGCAATGCGGAAACTGGCGTTGGCGGGAATTTGTCCCGTCAGTTTGAGCGTCCGGATGAGCTTCCCGGTGCCCAGATTTCCATCGCCTTCCACCGCGAACGTTTCCGCAACTTGAACTCCTGACCATTCATAATTGAAGGTCGGGAATCGCTTTGGATCGAGACGATACCCTTTCCATTTGTAACCCGGGGCACGATCTCCTTTCTTCAATGTCGGCCACTCCGCATCAGGCGCTGTCAGCACTGCGAAGGGAACCATGGATTCACCTGCTGGCTTGATAACCGCGAAGCCGAGCGGTGATTGGTCACCGCCGCCGCGGTCGTTCCAATGCTTGGCGGCATCGATAAATCCCCCGCGCCAAATCAAGGCCAGGTTCATCGTTTCCGCATTCCAAGCCAGGTTAATTCCGCCGGGATACCCCACTGCGATTGCGCGATTTCCCGCGCCGGAAATAAAGTTGCGATAGATGATCGGCTCCATTCCTACCACCAACGGCATCCCCGTGTTCCCGTCCTTTTTCTTCACTGTCGCGCCAGCATTCCATTGGGGATGAACCCATTTGGATAGCGGGGTGCTTGCGAACTCCGGTCCGCGCCAGGCGGCATAAATATCGGCTTCACCGGTGCCCTGGAAATACTCAAGGCGGAAATCATGTTCGCCAGCTGTTAGCTTTACCTTCCCCTCCCGAATTTCCGAGGAAGGATGAATGCCGTCATACTCCACCACCTTCTTGCCATCGATCAGGATGCGGGCGCCGTCATCGCAAGCGAGCGAGAACGTATATTCTGCGGCCTTCGGCGCTTCGAGTTTTCCACTATAAACAATACCAAACTCATTCTTGTAGTCATCGAACTTCAACTCGATCTGATTACTGGCAACGTCCCCTTCCCGATGCGGCTTCAACGTGGAAAAATCCGGCAATTTTATCCAACTCCCCAAGTAAACCTGAAACTTCAACTTGGTCAGGATCGGGCCTGCCGCGAACACCTTAAGCTGCCCCTGCATCGTCAATGCGTGGCCGGGAAACGAGCAGACATACGGGTAAGTCCCGGGCTTCTCCGGAGCGACAAAGGTGAATTCCTGCTTCTCCTTGGGATTCAGCATCTTCGAATGCGCCCACATCCGGGGATCCTCCGGCAGCCAGTTGCGCTTGAGCGCTTCATCAGGCTTCTCGATCTGCTTGTTGGAAACAGCGACCACGTCCGTTCCGGGCTGGAAAAAAGCGAGGTTGTGCGGCAAGTCGTCGAGATTCTCAAAGAGAATTTTCACCTGCGATCCGGGCTTTACCACGATCTCCGTTACGTCATACTTCATCTGCGCCGACAAGGTCCGGATAGTGAAGGTTTCCACATCTGCACTGGAAGCAGCGAGGGTCAGGAAGCTGGCGATAAGAAATACCGAGGAACGAAGCATAGGGAAGTTCTGGGGTGGAAAAATGGGATGGGTAAAAAATGGAAGGCCCTGCTGCATATCAGCTGCGACTCCCATCAATAAGCAAAATGTTGGGGAATCATTAGGCTCAGAATTTATTCGCAGGCTTGTAGTTCCGGCTTCAGCCGGTCCGAGCTTTGTTTGCCGTGTGCCGCATGAATGCGGAACTACAACCGAAAAAGCCCCGCCCCAAGTTTCCATGGGACGGGGCGGAACTCTGG